>JAJRYB010000111.1 GCA_024275995.1 Planctomycetota bacterium
CGATGCGACAAGGACGGGGTGAGCGATAATGAGTGATCCGACGATGTGTCCATTGATCAGAGTCGCGTCGGCCGATGCGACGTACGCCCAGCGCGCCGCCGAGAGTCGAGATTATGTGTCCATTGATCAGAGTCGCGTCGGCCGATGCGACATAATGAATTACATGAACAACAGACTCGCCAACCCGTGTCCATTGATCAGAGTCGCGTCGGCCGATGCGACTTTCCGGGCGAGCCGCGGGTTGCCGCAGACGGCCACGTGTCCATTGATCAGAGTCGCGTCGGCCGATGCGACACGACAAGGGTTAGACCCATACTGTGTCAAGAGGGTGTCCATTGATCAGAGTCGCGTCGGCCGATGCGACGTCCGGGTCGGTCAGGCCCTCGGCAACGTCGCCGGGTGTCCATTGATCAGAGTCGCGTCGGCCGATGCGACATCACCGCCGATCTCCGCCAGCCGGTCGTGAACCCCGTGTCCATTGATCAGAGTCGCGTCGGCCGATGCGACAACGAGCATCTTCAGCTTCACATTCGACGGAATAGTGTCCATTGATCAGAGTCGCGTCGGCCGATGCGACGTCAGGTAGCGTGCGGCGTTACCGTCAGCGCAGCGTGTCCATTGATCAGAGTCGCGTCGGCCGATGCGACGTACGCAACGCCGCCAAGCTCCTCCAACGCCCGGAGTGTCCATTGATCAGAGTCGCGTCGGCCGATGCGACACCGACACCCAGCAACAGAGGGAGATGAAACATGTGTCCATTGATCAGAGTCGCGTCGGCCGATGCGACTTGAATCGCAGGCGGTTTCTGCCTACGAGACGGGTGTCCATTGATCAGAGTCGCGTCGGCCGATGCGACCGGTCGTACTTCTCACCCCACACCCAACCCATCGTGTGTCCATTGATCAGAGTCGCGTCGGCCGATGCGACTTATTGCGGGCCGTGGAACTCGCCGGAAGCACAGGGTGTCCATTGATCAGAGTCGCGTCGGCCGATGCGACGAACGGACTGTCCGACGCCTGGTCCACCGACACGGGTGTCCATTGATCAGAGTCGCGTCGGCCGATGCGACATCGTGATTGTCGCCCTCGGCAATCAGCCTCGCGTGTCCATTGATCAGAGTCGCGTCGGCCGATGCGACATTAAAGGAAAGCCAGTCGCCCTTGAACTTACTGTGTCCATTGATCAGAGTCGCGTCGGCCGATGCGACGCTATTAAAGGAAAGCCAGTCGCCTTCGAACTTGCCGTGTCCATTGATCAGAGTCGCGTCGGCCGATGCGACCTGATATTCCGTTGTGGAACTATTTGCACACATACGTGTCCATTGATCAGAGTCGCGTCGGCCGATGCGACATGGTAACTCACCCTCTCGGCCCAATTGCCCCGGTGTCCATTGATCAGAGTCGCGTCGGCCGATGCGACCCCCCATAAACAAAGCCTCGTGCTGAGACGCAGTAGTGTCCATTGATCAGAGTCGCGTCGGCCGATGCGACGTGTCGGCCGTGATAATGACCTTGGTGTCGTCCTCGGGTGTCCATTGATCAGAGTCGCGTCGGCCGATGCGACTATGCAGGGGCGGCAGATACGGCCAAGGCGAAAAAGTGTCCATTGATCAGAGTCGCGTCGGCCGATGCGACGGACGCCCTCGCAAGTTCCTTAATCTCCAGCACCTGCAAACGGTGCAGCGAGCGTGAACGATTTGGAAGTGTTCAGAAGGCAACATTAATCCTCAAAGGTAGCCATAAGTCTTGTCATTTCCTTGGCTGCGAGCGTGCCCTGAGCCCCCACGCACCACCGTCGCACTCGCGGGGCCATGGACCAAGGGGGCCGCGTCGTCCGACTTGTCAACGAGATCCCATCGCCCGTCTTTATCAGAGGGCCGGCGCAAAACTGATCAATGCCGAGTGCCAAGCCCATTGAAGGGGAAGACACGTTCTCGGAAGTGCGTCCCGCTCTACGAGACATAGGAATACTACCACGGTGTTTCCGTGGAATCAATCTTTTTTGCGGACGTTTTCGGATAATAGGTGGTTTGTAATACATCGATGACGCGAGAGCGGATGCCGTTCCAATATTCAGGGGTAGTCTTCCAGGAATCGCCTGCCATATCTGCCGACGACGGGTCGCGCCAGATATTTACGATTTCCTTTTTCTTCGTTTTGGTTTTTTTTGTCCCGGAATCACTCGGCGGATCGCAAAGGGATGTGCCACTGTCGATGCACACGGCTCCTTTGACCTTGTCGGGAAGCGGTTTTCCGTTTTCGGTATTGCAGGGTACATACCACCACCTGCCTGGCCAGTCCGGGTCCAGCAACGCCTTGAGACCGATGTTGGCGGCCGCGTTGAGGTCGGCCTGAAGCCCCTTGGCGGCGGGAGAATTCGGGGCGGCTGAGACAAATAGTTCTCCGCCGCGCACCGGGATACGTAACGGCGGGGCGGTTTCTTGTTCGATTTCGCTTGCAGCGGACCATTTAGTATCGAGATCGACAAGGTACCGCTCGCGGGCGTCCCCTTTGCCGTGCTTGACTTTCTCTTTAGCGGTGTTGATTTGTTTTCGCCACCACGGAGCGGCTAGGAAATCGGCCAGGGGTACATCGCAGCAGCGGATGCCCGGCGCGCCGGTGCGGGAATCCTGGCGTGAGGTGTAGCCAGCCTGGACCTCGCGGAGATGCAGGCCATGGAGTTGACATGCCTCGGAAAGGTACTTCTTGACCTTGCTGGAGGACCACGTCATGAGCTGACGGTTCTCGCGACGGGTGCGAGTTTCCTCGGGGCGATAATTGGTTAAGTTCTCGATAATGACGGCATGGCAGGGCTCGTCCACTCGTTCGCGCGGGCGGCGGCGACCCCGCTTGCCTTTGTCAAGCTTCATGCGTCCGACGCCCAAGGCAGCCTCGGCGATTCGACTGGCGAGTTGTTTGACCCGTTGCTCGCGCAATCGTTCCATCATGTCGAGGACGCTTCGTCCAAAATCGCGAAGGGCATCATCACCCTTGGCCGGGACGTTTTTGCGTGGGTCATCCGGCTCAGGCCGCATGTAGAAGGCTTTTTGGACTTGGTACAGAGATTTTATAGTAGCGATGCGTGTGAGCGACAGCCCGCCGACGTGACGGATAGCACGGTCGGCCTTGGCCTTTTTGCTACGAGGGAGAATCCAATCCCGGAGCCAGCGTAGATGCTTTCGTAATGCGGAATCATCTTTGCGCCACCGCGTTGCCCACAGACAGTGGAGTTTCCGGCAGAGGGAGTCGTTCTTGGCAAGGCTTTCGGCAACTGGTTTGAGTTTCTCGGTCAGGTCGGCCCGATGTTTCTTGCGGGATTTCGGCGTAGCGGCAGCATCTGCCGGGGCTTGAGGCAAGGCCGCGCCTTGCAATAAAGGTGCAATGTGCGCCTCCCACTGCTGCTTGGCCCATGCATCGGTCCACCCTTTGCCTGCGAAAAGGGCATGCCCGTCGGCCAGCGTATCGGCTAGGAGTTCGATACGCCCCTCATCTGTCAGGTTTTCTTCTCGTCCACCGGGCAAGAGCTTCCTGGTAGTTGTCAGGTTGAAGGCAATGCGGGCGCGGCGTCCGTGGCGCTTGAGCCCAAGCTGAATGGTGCGGACGGCGGAGGACATCATCTCGTCCACGGAAAGCAAAGGCTTACGGGCTTCGCCATCGGATGCCTCACCACCGCCTGCCGGTGTCCATCCCAGACGGCGTAGTGCCTCCAATCGTGCCTTCTGCTTGCCAGCCTTGCCCCAGCCAGCCTTGACCAGCCGGTCGATAAGCGGCACGGCGCGCCCGACTTCGGCCTCCATTTGATGCACCGCCCAGAGCTCTTCGTTTGACACCTCACGAGTTTCCTCGTCCTCTCCCTGGAGTTTGATGAGGAACTGGCGGTCGAGACGTGCCCAAGGAGCGAGGTGTTGAGCCTGCCTGACTTCACCCGTAGTCTGGTCTATGTCCTCTATCTGATCAGCACCGACGCGGCGGTAAATGGTGGTTCGTGTCTTTCCATTTGTTCCGGTTGTGACTAAATGCAGATATATGTCCGTTTCCGATGGGGAGGCGTGCTTCGCAGACTTGCACGCATCATTCATTTGCTCGATTGTCATAGTTTCCCACACGGCGCATGCGGCCGCGTAGCGATGGCCGAGGTCCACCGAAAGCACGCGCAGGCCGGGAAAGCGGGAAAGGATGAGCCGGGCATGACCTTTACGATTCTTGTTCTCATCAGCATGAGGCCAGTACTTTGGATCTGTCTTTAGCCCAGATTTTGCTGCAAATTCACACCACGGCCCCTGAGGTTGAAGCTTGGCCGAGAAGGTCACCAGCCAGCGGAGATGGTCTCGCATCTGCTTGGCTTTGGAATCCCATCCATGTTTTTCGACCCATGCAGCAATAGCGTCCAACTGCGCCCGAGGCGCTTGGAGACGACCGCTCCAATGTGCCTGTGTGAAGATACCCGCGATGCTGATCGCACCATGTGCAGACACACCCGCTGCAGCCCGCCCCAGACGGTCTGCACGGGTGACATCCACCGGCTCCTGGCTGCGCGATTCCTGTCGCATCGCCAAGTCGTGCGTCAAGCGTTTGCATGACCATCGCAAGGTCAGTCTGTCGTTCAATTCCTGGCCATCCCACAGGCCCATTCGAAGGGCGTGTCGATCCTTCAGCCAGTCATTCTTGCCAGAAGTGTTCTTCTTGGGCTTTTTGGTTTTCGCTTTGGCGCTCTGGTGAATAGCAAAGCGAATATCCCAGCGAGAGTTTCCGAAGTCGCAGAAGACAGGATGCGATAACGGGTCGGGATGTCGATATGCAGGCACTTTGAATCGTTGTTGCTTGGCTTGGGCGTCCTTGGCGGCGACATAGTCGATGAGCGGCTGGGTGACCGCTTCACCGTTTATCTGCCAAACGCACACGGCATCATCGTCGGCGAGGGCTTCAAAAAGCTGGATGTCTCCGAACTTGTCGATATCCGGGTCGGCCTGGACTTCGCGCGCAGCAATGATGCGGTCCTCGACTGTCGTGCAATTCGTGCGACCCCACTTGGAGACAACTTGTTCCCATCCTTGTATGGCACGCCTGCGTATCCGGTAGGCGTCGAGCGCGCCACTGATCCCGGATCGCTCCTGGCAAAAGCCATCCAGCCATACTTTAGCGTTGTCTGGCACATCAGTGATCTTCTTCGTATCGACCTGGAATCTTTGGCGTTCCGCTTCGGCCCGCTTGATCCAGGAATGGCCGATAGACACACGTCTTGCGGCGTGGTCGAGCATGACAGCGAACTCGGAATGCCTTGCCGGCCCACCATTCTGAAGATAAGTGAACTTACATACAACCTCAACTTCCTCAAGGAGCGCATCGGACCATGGACGAGGTCCTTTGCCGCCCACGTTCTTGCGGCATTTTAGGGAGTCATCTCTAGCAGTAAGGTGAAGCTTGTCTATATCTTTCGCGGTGACTTCTAAGCTCCTCGTCTCCCACGCTTTGAGGATGTTCCGGGTAGCACTCTTGTAACCCGGCCCGCTGATAAGCTTAAGAATGCCTTTAGCATCATTTGATGTCGGTTGGAATGCCGCCAGCGACGTTGCAAGCGACGCGAGAGCTTCTGTACCCGTTGAAAAAGTCTGCGTTGTAGGTTTCCATGCCGCGATCTCATCGTAGATCCTCTGCATCTTGGCAAAATCCGCGCCCGGGCCGGTACCGAAACGGCTGATGAGCCATTGCCCTGCCTTCTGCACCAGATCCTTAGCTTTGTCCTGAACAGGGGCATCCGAATCCTCTGCAGTCTTAAGCGGCGTCAGGTAAGCCTCGGGACTGCCGAAGAAGGGGCCGAGCAGATCCCATACTTCGTCGTGCGTCAGGGAATTACCTATTCGCTGACGTGCGGCGTCGAACGCAGCGCTTCGGTTTACCCACACGGCGTCGTCCCTGATGGCCGCCGTCAGAGAGGATGAGCAATCTTCGACCCATGTTTGAATCTCACTCTCGCCAAGCCCGCGCCCCTTTAGAATTTTCTTGAGGGCACTAACCGTCTTCCAGTTGCTGCGTGTACCGGATTGTTTGTCCAAGTCATGCGAAACGACATATCTGTCCGGTGCCCCTTTCTCGGATTCGACCGACAGCCAGGACAGGGCCAGCAAGATGCGGCGGTCGCGGCGTTCTTCTGCTGTCGGATCGCGGTCGGGCTGTTTCTTCCCGCCCTTCTTGGCCTGTGGGACTTTCGCATCCGCCAGCGTGTGGCACAGTCCGCCACGCAACGTGAGCAGCCAGTCGCCGAACGCCTCGGTCCCCTTGTTTACGGCCTCGTGCGTGGCCCAGAGCGCGTCGCGCCAAGAGTGATCATTTTCGATCGGGCCGCGCAGGCGAAGCGTGTAAGCACGTTGTGTCTCCGGAAGCTTAGCAGTGGATTTGGCCACAATACACCCCCATTCGAGGTAAAGCTGACATCCCACCAGATGGTATTGAACTTGACATGGTGTTGAATTATCACCGGAATGCCTTGTTGCCGCCAGAGCTTTCTTGGGCCAACAAGCCACGTACCTCCCGCATATTGCGACACGTCCCGATAATAGAAAGGCCTGTGCTTGCCTTGGCCACATCCGTTGGATAGCTTAGCTGTACATGAAACCCGAAATATTCCATCTTCGCATCACCCTCAACGGCACGAAGCCGCCGATCTGGTGGCGGGTGGCCGTGCCGTCGGATATCACACTTGGCGAACTGCACGAGGTGACATTGGCATGACAGATATCGTGCATCCGAACCCGAGTGGCGAGATTGTGCTGTACTCCGCGCCGGGGGGCGACGTACGGGTAGAATGCCTGCTACGGGATGAGACAATCTGGCTGACGCAGCAGCAGATCGCGGACCTGTTCGATGGGAAGGATACATAGATGGCGAAAGAGCAAAGCGATGAACAGCGTCACATGATCCGCAGCACGGCGGCGGAATACCTTACCTTCATCACCGCCAGCGGCCGGGGCGGCGTGGAAGCGATCTACGCCGACGAAGACGTCTGGCTGAGCCAGAAGATGATGGCGGGCCTGTACGATATCGATGTGCGCACGGTCAACTACCACCTCAAGAAATGCTTTTCCGACAGCGAGTTGCAGGAGGATTCAGTTATCCAGGATTTTCGGATAACTGCCGACGACGGGAAATCCTATAGCACCAAGCACTACAACCTCTCGGCTATCATTGCCGTCGGGTACAAGGTCAATTCCGAGCGTGCCGTGCAGTTCCGCAAGTGGGCGACCGCGATCATTCGCGAGTTCACCATCAAGGGCTACACGATGGATGATGAGCGTCTCAAGAATGATGGATCGATCTTGGGCAAACGGTATTTCGAGGAGCAACTGCAGCGAATTCGGGAGATTCGCCTTTCCGAGAGGAAGTTTTACCAGAAGATCACCGACATCTACGCCACGGCCATCGACTATGACATGACCGCACAGGCGACCCAACGTTTCTTCGCAACGGTGCAGAACAAGCTGCACTGGGCAATCCATCGGCAAACGGCGGCCGAGGTCATTGTTGATCGTGCCGATGCCGAGAAGGATCACATGGGGTTGACGACCTGGAAAGACGCGCCGAAGGGGAAGATTCAGAAGTTCGACGTTGTCGTGGGGAAGAACTACCTGACCGGAAAAGAAATGGCCCAGTTGCAGCGGCTGGTATCGGCGTACCTGGACATCGCCGAGGACATGGCGACGCGGCAGATCCCGATGACGATGGCAGATTGGGAAACCCGTTTGAACCGGTTCATCGAGGCGACCGACCGGGAGGTGCTGCAGGATGCGGGAAAGGTCACTGCGGAAATCGCCAGAGCGCACGCAGAGAGCGAGTTCGAGAAGTTCCGGATTGTGCAGGATCGGCTGTTCGAGAGTGATTTCGACCGAGAGGTAAAGCGGCTGGAAGGTGAGCAATGATGGCCAAGAACAGGCAAGCATATGTGATCCGCGTGACGCTCAATGGCTCCAAGCCGCCGATCTGGCGGAAGCTGGCAGTGCCGTCGGATATCACGCTTGGCGAGTTGCACGAAGTGATCCAGATCGTCATGGGCTGGACGAACGGCCATCTGCATCATTTCATTCTGCCGGGCAAGGCCGCTGGCCGGATGCGCGGCGAGCGCTACTTCGTGACAAAGGTTACGCCGTGGGGCGATCCGACCGAGATGGAAGGCGAAGACGAGGAGGCCATCACGCTCGGGGAGCTGTGCCCGAAGGTCAAGAGCAAGCTGATCTACGAGTACGACTTCGGCGACGGCTGGGAGCACACCATCGAGGTGCAGAAGATATTCGAGCCCGAGTCGGGCGTGGAGTATCCCGTCTGCCTGTGCGGCAAGAAGGCGTGCCCGCCGGAAGATTGCGGCGGCGTCTGGGGCTACTACGAACTGCTGGACACCATCGCCGACCCAGATTCGGACGATCATGAGGACATGGTCGAGTGGCTCGGCGAAAAGTTCGACCCCGACGCCTTCGATCTGGAAGAGGTCAACGCCGTGCTTGCCGAGTGGCGGAAAGGCTGACGAGCATGGCGGTTGATATATCCAAATGGCCGCTGCTGGTGCTGATGGAGCACTTCAATACGTGGATTGCATCTGCGCGCTCGCCCGTACTCTGGAATCCGGAAGCCGATCATCAGTCCTGGGCGGATAGCCTGCGTGGAGAGGCGAAGGAAGTTATCATCTGGCTGGAACTGAAGGGCCTCGACGAGGCCGCATCTCAATTGGAAGAGCGAATGGCGGCCTTCCGCGCGGCGGTCTGGGAGTTTCAGCATGCATGCGAGGGCACGTATGCACCTGACGACGGGCATTGCCATGAGCTAGCGGAAGTCATGGTTCACAAGGCAGAGCTGGTCGCCGGTATCTGCGAAGACCTCGATCAGGAAGTGCCCCGGGAGGCATGGGAGGGCTTCCTGGATGGATGATCTGGCGGACATGGTTGAGGCCGCCATGTCGCGGTATGAATCCGGCCACGCGCGGGGACTTCTGGAATCGCCGGATTGGCTGGAGGTCCGGAGCAAGGCGAAGGAACTATCGGCCGAGCTTGAGATCAAGGGCAAGCCGGTGGCGGCAACGCGCGTGGATCGTGAATATGTTCGTCTGGCCGAGGCGCTGCGTGGCGCGGCCGCAAAGAACCAGCCGCCGAAGATCAAAGACGACTTCGCCCTATGGGATATGTCCCAGGAGTTCCTGCTGACCCTGCGTTCCCTGAGTCGGTTCCAAGGCGAGATCGACCGCCAGTATCGGCGAAGCCAGGTCGAGGAGCAGCAGACATCCGAGACCAAGGGCCTATCCCGCCGGGCCGAGATTGCCTGGAAGGATTACCAGGACGCCATCGGCAAGGGCAAGTTCGACAACTCGCCTCCGACGGACCGCGAGGTGTGGCACTGGCTGCTCATCCATCGTCGCAAAGGGGAGAACCTGCCGAACTTCGACACCTGGCAGCGGTACATTCGTGAGGCCCGCAACTTCTACGGCTGCCAGAAGAACACGCCCCGTGCCGGCCGTGAGTTCGGCGGCAGCATCTCAGTCCAAGGCGACCTGTAACCGGACGCAACCGGAATTCCGCCCCCTCTCGCTCCATTTTCCTGAAGAAAATCTCGCCTTTGCATGACGGGGCCGGTCTGCGCTCGCCATGCGTTCATTGCCTGCGACAGCTCCAAAATCCGCCCCCATCCGCCCATCCGCTTTCTGGCTTGCGAATGGCACGCCCACTCGGCCGCGAGGTGTGGCCGGCGCTGCCATGTATGCCAAGCACAGGAGAACGGATTGATGAACTTGGCACGCAATGCTGCCGTCGAGCGGATCGACGGACCGGATTCGGGGACGGGCGAAGCCCCCGTAATGCTCACCGTGCACGATGTCGCCCGGATGCTGAATTGCTCCGCGCGGACCATCTACAGGTTGACCGACAGCGGGCGGATGCCCCGGCCGGTCAAGCTGGGGGCGCTGGTCCGCTGGCCGCGCGAGGTCGTCGAGCAGTGGATCGCGGACGGCTGCCCCGACCAGCGGAAGGGAGGGCTGCGGTAATGGCTGACGTGCATACGATTCTGTCGAGGCTCAAGAAGGTCAAGGGGGCTGGCCACGGTAAGTGGTCGGCCCTGTGCCCGGCGCACGCCGATAAGAAACCGTCGCTGTCGGTAGGTCTTGGCGAAAACGGCAAGGTGCTGCTGCACTGCCACGCCGGGTGTGATGTGAAGGACATCGTCGCCGCCATCGGCATGACCGAGGCCGACCTGTTCGCCGACGCGTCCGCCCAGACCGGCAAGCCGGAGATCGTCGCCACCTACGACTACACCGACATCGACGGCAAGTTACTGTATCAGGTGGTTCGTCGTAGCGACAAGAGTTTTCTTCAGCGTCGGCCCGACGGGCGCGGCGGCTGGGTCTGGAATATGAAGGGCACCCCCCGCGTGCTGTATAACCTGCCATACGTTGCCTCGACACCGATCCAGGACTGGGTGTTCATCGTCGAGGGCGAGAAGGATGTAGACGCACTGCGGGCGCTGAACATCGCAGCTACCACCAACTCGGGTGGTGCCGGCAAGTGGCATCAGGTGGCCGACGATTCTGTGCTACATGGCCAGCGTGTCGCCATCATTCCGGACAACGATGATCCCGGGCGCGAACACGCCCAGCAGGTAGCCCAGGCCCTGCACGGTCGAGCATTGGAAGTGAAGGTTCTCGACCTGCTGGCGGTCTGGCCCGAGGCACCGAGCAAGGCCGATGTTTCCGACTACATCGAGCATCGCGATTGCCTCTCACCGGAAGACCTGGCCGATGGCCTGATCGAACTGGCGGACAGTGCCCCGGTGTGGACACCTGAATCGGCGGAGGTTTTGTCAACGTCAGCGCCGATCGTGGCGTATCAGCCGTTCCCCGTGGAGATATTACCGGAGCCGCTCCGGTCGTTCGTGGCTCAGGCGGGCGAGGCTGTTGGCTGCGATACCGCCTTTGTCGCCCTGCCCCTGCTGGCGGGGTTGGCATCGGCCATCGGCAACACACGGCGCATCGGACTCAAACGCATCTGGAGCGAACCGGCGATTATCTGGGCGGCCATCGTGGGCGATTCGGGCACGATGAAAAGCCCGGCGATGGAACTGGCCCTGAAACCCCTCCGTCAACGTCAGAGCAAGGCTATTAAGCAGCACGTCGAGGCGATGGAAGGATACAAGACAGAGGCCATGCGGTACGAGCTGGACCTGGCTTCCTGGAAGAAATCCGGAGGTGAAGGCCTGCCGCCCGCCGAGCCACAGTCGCCGGTACTCTCCCGCTGCTGGTGCGATGATACGACGATAGAGGCCCTGGCGGTGTTGCTGCTGCAGAACTGGCGGGGTTTGCTGATGGTCCGCGATGAACTGGCCGGTTGGTTGGGCGGGTTCGACCGCTACACCCAGGGCAAAGGCTCCGATGTGGCCAAGTGGATCGAGATGCACGGCGGGCGGTCGATGATGGTAGACCGCAAGACCGGTCAATCCCGGACGATCTATGTTCCCCGCGCGGCAGTGAGTGTGACCGGCGGTATTCAGCCGGTCACGCTGCAACGGTCGTTGGGCCGGGCCTACTTCGAAAACGGCCTGGCCGCCCGGTTGCTGCTGGCCCATCCGCCCCGGCGTGCCAAGCGATGGACCGAAGCCGAAGTAGACCCGGCGACGGAACAAGCTATTGCGACGGTATTTGACCGGCTGTTCGATCTGGAACCCGTCGAAGGTCCGGACGGCGACCCCGAGCCGGGCATCATTCACCTGTCGTCGCCAGCAAAGTCCGCCTGGGTTCAGTTCTACAACGAGCATGCGGATGAGCAGGTCGAGTTGTCGGGTGATTTGTCAGCCGCGTGGTCAAAGCTGGAAGGTTACGCGGCCCGGCTGGCGTTGATTGTCCACCTGGTGCGGTGGGCCTGGGATGAGTCGGTCGATCATGATGAGGTCGACGCACAGAGCATTGCTGCCGGTATAGCCTTGTCTCGATGGTTCGGCCAGGAAACCCAGCGGGTGTACGACATCTTCAACGAGAGCGAAGAAGACCGCGACCGGCGGGAGTTGATCGAGCGAATCCGGCGCAAGGGTGGCAAGCTGACCGCACGGGACTTGCAGCGATGCTCCAGGGCTTATCCCACCAGCGACGCCGCCGAGGCCGCCCTCGATAGTCTGGTTGAAGCGGGATTCGGACGTTGGGAGCAAGTTCCTGCCCATGGCAAGGGTGGCCGGCCGACAAGACGTTTTCGCCTTGCCGACAGCGCCGACGTTGACAAAACCCCTCAAATGCTAAGGAATTGAAGGTTGTGTCAACGTCAACACCGTCAACACACCCCGGAACCAGCGGCACCGGGCCTTTTGAGCCTCCCGGACCTTCGACGCAGATTACTGCCGGAAAGCTCTTGAGGTGTGCGGCGACATGCTGCTGAGTGTCATGGACGAATTGACCGGGTCGGGCGTTTGGTCCCGGCCCGGAGAAAGGAATCGAAAGAATGGCGACAGTTTTCAGGAAGACGTACACGCAGCCACTGCCCAAGCATGCGGAGATTGTCGAGCGGCGTGGGCGGCAGATGGTCATGTGGTTCGACCGACGCGGACGAAAGCAGTATGCCGACATGACGGTTGGGCGAAACGGCGAGAAGAAGATGCTTCGTCGCAGCCCGACATACACGGCGAAATATCGCAACGCCAGCGGCCATGTGGTGGAGGTCTCCACCGGCTGCAAGGACGAGACGGCCGCCCGCATGGTGCTGGCGAAGCTGGAGCAACGGAACGAGCACGTCAAGGCCGGTCTGTTGACGGCTGACCAGGCGGCGACACTGGACCACCAGCAGACGCCCATCGGCGACCATCTCGACGCATATCTGCAACATCTGAAGATGAAGAAACACAAGGGGCGTCGGATATGTAAGAGTCATCGCGACAACGTAGAGCGATACCTTCGGCGGATTATCAGCGAGTGCGGGCTGGCCCGGTTGAGCGATATGACAGCCACGGCTATCGAAGCGTGGATGATGCAGCAGGAGTCGGCCGGGATGGGGGCGCGAACACTGAACGTCGCGCGGTCGGCGGCGGTGGCCTTTGCGGCCTGGTGTCGCAAGACGCGGCGGCTGGCGAGCAACCCGATGCGCGACCTGCCCCGCGCGGATGAATCATCCGATCGGCGACGAAAGCGTCGGGCGCTGACGCAGCGAGAGTTCCGCCTGCTGCTGGCGGCGACACGTCGCCGTCCCGTGTTGGAGGCGATGACTGTTCGACGTGGAAAGAACGCCGGGCAGCCCAAAGCCAATGTCCGCGAGAGCGTCAAGGTTGAACTCGGGCGGCTGGGCTGGGAGCGGGCGCTCATCTACAAGACGTTCGTGATGACCGGCCTGCGAAAGAAAGAGTTGGCGTCGATCACCATCGGCCAGGCGGTGCTGGATGGGCCGAAACCGCACTTGATGCTGCACGGGAAAGACGCGAAGAACGGCAAGGCGGCCAGTATTCCCCTGACGGCTGAATTGGCAGCCGACCTGCGGGCGTGGGTGGCGGATTGGCTGGGACGGGCCCGGCAGGCGGCCAGCGAGGCGGGGAAGTCGATTCCGTTGACACTGCCGCCCGAGGAGAAGCTCCTGAACGTGCCGACGGCACTGGTGAAGATTCTCAACCGCGACCTGAAACTGGCTGGTATTCCCAAGGCGGATGCGCGGGGACGAACGGTTGACGTTCATTCGTTGCGGCATACGTTCTGCACGTGGATGCAGATGGCTGGTATCGTGGGGCGCAAGACCCAGGCGGCAATGCGACATTCCAGCAGGGCGCTGACCGATGATGTGTACACGGACGAGGAATCGCTGGAAGTGGCCCAGGCGGTGGAGATGGCTATGCCGTCGCTGCCGCTGGAGAAGGCAGATGCAGACCAGACGAAGGCGGTGGCTACGGGCACGGCGGGCGTGGAACTCGCCCCCGGCTTTGCCGTGACCAACCCGGCGCTCGCACCAGCGCTCGCACCAACCAGCGACCGGGGGAGGCATTTGGAGGCAGATTCTGGCACACGGGGCGGAGGTCGTCATCATGACGGCCGGGACGGCAATGGGAACAGGGCCAGAGACAAAGCGACGCAAGTCGCGCCTGCGCAAAGAAAAACGGACGTTCCTTCGCAAAAAGGGCGTCCGCATTCCCTTGTCCCATTGACGGGGGCACTGGGCCGTACTGGACTTGAACCAGTGACCTCCTGCGTGTCGAGCAGGCGCTCTAGCCAGCTGAGCTAACGGCCCAAAGAACACATAACTATAGCGTCCACGAGGAGGAACGTCAACCTTCAAATCGTCGGCGAAACCGCGGCGAGAGAGCTTGCCCTGTCGGCGTTTCGGAGGATTTTCCTACCGCCGGTTGAACAGTTGAGCCGATCTCCATAGCATTGATATTCGTAACAGGTTTGCGCGACCAATATATCAGGAAGGTTACCATGCCCCGAACCGGCCACGATGGAAACGGAACCAAGATTGCTTTCGTAAGCGACTACCTCCCCCGCAAGTGCGGAATCGCCACGTTCACACACGACCTGTGCAACGCGGTGGCCCTCGCCGGTGGGAAGAAGTACGGAATATTCAATATCGCAATGAACGACGTTCCGGAAGGATACCCCTACCCGCCGCGCGTTCGTTTCGAAGTTCGCCAGAACGTTCAGGCGGATTATCGCCTGGCGGCGGAGTTCCTCAACATTCAGCAGGTCTCGGCAGTCTGCCTTCAGCACGAGTACGGTATTTTCGGCGGCCTGTGCGGCTCGCATATCCTGGCGATGCTGCGGCGCCTTCGTCGCCCGCTGGTCACCACGCTGCACACGGTCCTGAATGAACCGAACGACCAGCAGCACCTCGTGCTCCAGGAGATCGGCAGGCTATCGGACCGTATGGTGGTCATGAGCGAGATGGCGAATTCCATCCTGCACGAAGTGTATGACATTCCGCTGGAGCGGATCGTAATGATTCCGCACGGTATTCCGGACGTTCCGTTCGTTGATCCGAACTTTTTCAAGGACCAGTTCGGCGTCGAGGGCAGGAAGGTTCTACTGACGTTCGGGCTGCTCTCGCCGGGTAAAGGCCTGGAATATGTCGTCGAAGCGATGCCGCAGATCGTCGAGAAGCACCCGGAGGTCGCTTACATCATCCTCGGCGCCACGCACCCGCACGTAAAACGCGAAAACGGAGAGGAGTACCGCAACGGGCTTACACGCCGGGCGAGCGAACTTGGCGTGGCGGACAACATTATCTTCGTCAACCGTTTCGTCGAGCTGGAGGAGTTGTGCGAGTACCTCGGCGCCGCGGACCTGTACGTGACGCCCTACCTCCACGAAGCGCAGATCACTTCCGGAACGCTCGCCTACGCGATGGGAACCGGAAAAGCGACGGTCTCCACCCCCTATTGGTACGCCAAGGAAATGCTCGCCGACGAGCGGGGTCGGCTGGTTCCGTTCCGCGATTCCGACGCCATCGCCAGGGAGGTTCTGGACCTGCTGGACAACGAAACCGAGCTGAACGCGATGCGCAAGCGATCGTACAATTTCTGTCGCAAGATGACGTGGCCAAAGGTGGGACAGGCGTACCTGGACGTCTTCGCCGAGGCTACGAAAACGTGGGTCGACAGGCAGCGCGTCACCGTTGCTGTCGCCGAATCCGCGCCGACGCCCGGCAAGCAGGATGAACTGCCCGAGACGGACCTGAGGCACTTTCGCGTGATGACGGACGATACGGGCATTCTTCAACATGCGAGATATTCGACGCCCGATAGGAATCACGGATATTGCACCGACGACGTCGCGCGCGGCCTGATCGTCGCGGCAATGCACTGGGACCAGTCGGAAGACAATTCGGTCCTGCCGATCATGCAGACTTACCTGTCGTTCCTCGCACACGCATATGACGAAAAAAACGGGCGATTCCTGAACTTCATGAACTATGATCGCACGTGGGCGGAGATGGTCGGCAGCGAAGACAGTCACGGCAGAGCGCTGTGGGGGCTAGGCATGGGGGTGGCGCTGTGCCCGTACGAATCCATGATCGCCCTGGCGACGCAGCTGTTCCAGCATGGTCTGCACGCCGTCGAAAATTTCTCCTCGCCGCGTGCGTGGGCGTTTACGATCGTGGGAATCCACGCGTACCTGCGCCGCTTCGGAGGCGATTCCGACGCCCGTCGGATTCGCGCGTTGCTGAGCGAGAAATTGTTCCAGCACTTCGTCGATAACATGACGGACGACTGGGCATGGTGCGAAAACACCGTCACCTACGCCAACGCCAAACTACCTCACGCCCTGTTGATGAGCGGAAAGTGGATGGGGCGCGACGACATGATCGACGTCGGGAAGCGGGCTTTGCAATGGCTGCTGGACGTGCAGACCAATGATGGGATACTGTCGATAATCGGAACGGACGGCTGGTACACCCGCGGTGGAACCAAGGCGCAGTTCGACCAGCAGCCCATCGAGGCGCACGCCCTGGTGGACGCGTGCATCGAAGCCTACCACGTAACGCGGGAAGAACACTGGATCGACCAGGCGCGCAAGGCGTTCCTGTGGTTCCTTGGCGATAACGACCTGCGCAGGCCCTTGTACGACTTCACCACCGGAGGATGCCGCGATGGACTTCACGTTGATCGCGTTAACGAAAACCAGGGCGCCGAAAGCGTTCTCGCCTGGCTGATGAGCCTGCTTTTGATGCACGATTTGCAAATGGAACAAACGCTCGGGCAGTTAGCTGCCGATGAGAAAGTACAAGAGAGGCCGGTCCGCAAGGCCATAAAACCAGTTGGAACAGTGATAAGTGCAAGGAAAGAGGATGAAGTCACCCATAGTAATGATCAGTAGTTACCCGCCCCGCCTCTGCGGGATCGGGACTTTTTGCGAAGAAGCCCGCGAGTTCATCCAGAAACACAACCCCGATCGGGAAGTGCTCGTTATCAGCCACACCGACGGCGAAGGCGATGGCGTCTTCCCGCTGATCGACATGTCGAAAAGGGACTGGTGGCGCGCCGTAGCCGAGAAGGTGCATGATCTGGACCCTCACGCAGTGCACATCGAGCATGAGTACGGGCTGTACGAGTACTGCGACGAGCGCGGTCACGGCGACGGGAACCAGGGCTTTCTGGACCTACTGGACGCCATCAGCGACGTGCCTACCGTCGTCGAACCACACACTGTGCACGGACGCCTTACGGATTTCGAGGCGGATTTCATCTTCAAAATGACACGCCGCGCAAACGTGGTGCTCTTCAAGTGCCACTACCAGAAGTGGCGTCTGGACTGGAACTTCGCCGGAAAAGGCTGGCCGACCCCACGGAATATTATGGTCGTGCCGCACGGTGCGCGTTCCGATCGGCGATATTCACTCGCCGAGGTCGTCGAACTGCGGAAGGAACTCGATATAGACAAGGTCGGGCAACTGTCTACGCATCTGGTCGGGCTTATCGGATGGATACAAAGCAACAAGCGGTGGGACATCCTCACCAGCATGTGGGAGGAAATCGCCAGGGAAATCCACGAGCGCACCGGGGAAGATTGGGACCTCCTTGCCGCCGGAACCTGGCGCGATCCGAACCACAAGAACGATTATGACAAATATCGCAACGAAGTGGACGTACTCGAGCAGAAAGGTCTGGCCCACTACTACGAGTTCGTTCCGCGCGGCGATATTTACTACAAGATGATGGCAGTGTGCGACTTTATCGTGCTTCCGAGCACGGACGAAACCCAGTCGGGAACGCTGGCACGAATCATCGCGTTGAACAAGCCTTACATCACCACCGCACCGATGGAAGGACTTACCGCCCAGACGCTCGAAAGCGACGGCGGACTCCTGTTCACCACGAAGGACATGCTGAAGCGCCACGTGATCGATCTGGCCTGTAACGAAGGGATGCGTATGCGCCTCGGCGAGAACCTCAAGCACTACCTCGATACGGTCGTGAGCTGGGAAGTCGTCGCCGAGCAGTACATCGACGCATACGAACTCGCCCGCGAGGCGACGCGGACCGGAAAGCCCGTCCTCCAGCCGATGGAATTTTAAGGCACCCTAAGATCGCCCATTACGGATTGACGCGCCGGGACTCGTGATGTATAATTCTTACCGGTAAGAGTAATACAGGAAAAGAGCCATGAAAATAACCTCCAAAGGACAGGTTACGATCCCCCAGCATCTCCGCGAGAAAACGGGAATCGTTCCCGGAAGCGACGTGGAGTTTTCCGAGAAAAACGGCAAGCTGTTCCTCAAAAAGACGAAAAGGCATGGCCGGGGGAAAAAGTTGGTTGAAAGGATGCGCGGGCATGGAAACGTGCGGATGAGCACCGATGAGATACTCGCGCTGACCCGGGGCGCCAAGTAATGCCGACGATGGTCGATTCGTGCATTCTGCTCGACGTATTCACGGAGGACCTGAAGTGGTTTGAGTGGTCTTCTCACGCCCTGAGCGAACAGGCCGATTCGGGCATGCTGGTGGTAAACCCGGCCATTTACGCGGAAGTGTCCATCCGCTTCAGCCGGATCGAGGAACTGGAGTCGCTCTTGCCGCCCGATGTGTTCGAGCACCGTCCAATCCCGCGCGAGGCAGCTTTTCTGGCGGGAAAATGTTTCCTGAAATATCGGCGACGGGGAGGCAAAAAGGCGCTTCCGCTACCGGACTTTCTTATCGGTGCGCACGCCGCGGTCGAAAATCTTCCGCTGATTACGCGCGATGCGAAGCGGTTCCAAACCTACTTTCCAACGGTCAAGCTGATCTGCCCGTAGGGTCTGCGCAGCAGATTCCACCTCGGCCCATTCGATATGTTCGCATACATGAGTGATGCAGCGAACGAGACAAACGCGGCGGCCTTTTATGTATAAGAAAGGCCGCCGCGTTTTGTTTGCGTTTTCGTTTTCGCACAGCAGTCGACGGCGATTTACGCCAGCGCCGCGGCGATATCTTCCTGCGGAGTCGAGATCGGAGCGAGGGCGAAGTTTTCCACCAGCACGTTAAGCACCGCCGGGGAAACGAACGCCGGAAGCGACGGGCCTATCTTTATGTTCGTAACGCCCAGGTGCAGCAGCGTCAGCAGGATAGCGCAGGCCTTCTGCTCGTACCAGCTGAGGATTATCGTCAACGGCAGATCGTTGACGCTGCAATCGAACGCGCCTGCCAAGGCGACGGCGATCTGGATCGCCGAATACGCGTCGTTGCATTGTCCGCAGTCCAGCAGGCGCGGGATCCCGTCGATATCGCCGAACGGCAGCTTATTGAAGCGGAACTTCCCGCAGGCCAGAGTAAGTATCACGCAATCGTCGGGGACCTGCTCAGCCAGCTCGGTGTAATAGTTGCGTCCGGGTTTTGCGCCGTCACACCCTCCAATCAGGAAAAAGTGGCGCACTTTGCCTGCCTTGACGGCCTCGATGACCTTATCGGCGACGTTCATGACGGCGTTGTGCGCGAAACCGATGGTGATGAACTGCTCCGGCACATCTTCGGTAAACCCATCGGCCGCCAGCGCCGCGTCGATTGCTGGTGAAAAATCGCCGTCGGCGATATGCGTAACGTCCGGAAAGGCTACCAGTCCGGACGTGAAAATCCGGCCCTTGTAACTCTCGCGAGGTTTCTGGATGCAATTGGTGGTCATCACGATCGCGCCGGGGAACTCGTCGAATTCCTTCGCCTGGTCCTGCCACGCGCCACCATAGTTGCCAACCAGATGGGCGTACTTTTTCAGGCCCGGATAGGCCAGGCACGGAAGCATCTCCCCGTGCGTGTAAACGTTGACGCCCTTCCCTTCGGTCTGCTGGAGGATCGCATCGAGGTCCTTCAGGTCGTGGCCGGATACCAGCAGGCACTTGCCCCTGATGGGCGTAACGCGGACCTGCGTCGGCTCGGGGTGTCCGTAGGCACCGGTGTTGGCCTTATCGAGCAGCTCCATAACCTTCAGGTTCAACTCGCCGACGGCAAGGGCTTTCGCCGTCAGTTCGGCCAGGTCCGTGGGGTTCTCAGCCAGGAACGAGAGCATCCCCTCAAAACCGGCATAGATATCGTCGTCCTCGACGCCAAGAACATGAGCGTGATCGGCGTAGGCGGCCGAACCCTTCAGCCCGTACAGGATCAACTCCCGGAGGCTGACGACGTCCGGCCCGTCCACGGCGATGCGCTTGTCGATTCGCAGCGCCTCGGCCATCGCGAGAATGCCCTCGCGCGCGTCGGGAAGATCGCAGGGATCGCAGAGGAACTCCGGCTCCTTGCCCGCCTTGGCGCACGCCTCGGCGTATTGGTCTTTAAGGCGCAGGCCCAACTGCTTCGCCCTGGCGATGGTCTGCTCCAGGCGATCCGGGTCGAAATCGACGTTCGTCACCGTTGCGAACAGCGCTTCGATAATGAACACGTCAACTTCGCGATCGGTAATTCCAAGCTCCCGCAGGCGATGGGCATAGCGCGACAGGCCCTTTGCCGCCTGGACAAGCACGTCCTGAAGCGCCGCGACCTGAGCGTCTTTGCCGCAAACGCCCTTCACGGTGCAACCTTCGCCCTTGGCGGTCTGCTCGCATTGATAGCAAAACATTGTCATGTCATTTTCCTTTCCAGGTAGATTCTTTCAGCGATGCGTTTTCCCGTGCTGGTTTTGAAAACTTTTTCGATACGTTTTCGCAGCGATTCGCTATCCGCGATACTGGCCTCGGCTGCAATGTTCACGAGCCAGTCGGCGTCCCAGATTATCCGGAACTCCGGCGTGTCGATATCTCTGTCGCTGTGATGGTTGGCTATTATCCGGCAGACGTGCTCAATCGTCCGCTCGTCGAATCCGCGGGTGGCGAGAATCTCTCGCGCAATCGGAGGGCCTTCGATTTCCTGGTATTTCCCCGCCGCGGAACCGTACTTCAACTCCGCCTGCGGTATTCCGATATCGTGCAGAATCGCCGCCGTGACAACAACCTTCGGCGAGGTGTTTTCGTTTTCGCCGGCGAGTATCTCCCCGGCGTAAGCGAGCACCTTCATCGCATGGTCGATGCGCCGCTGGTCTCCGCTGAAGACGCCTCGCATGGCGTCGAGCAACCTTGCCCGCAGTTCGTCGGGCATTTCGTCGTCGGGGAGGTTTGTAATTTCGGGTTTCATGATTCCTGATCGTCCCGAAGCGTGCCGTCGATTCCGACCGTCACGCCGCTCAGGACGATATCATCCCTGCCGGACAGTTCCAGCGCCGCCCGGACGACATGGAGCAGCCCGGAGCAGCACGGAACGTCCATGTGGGCGACGGTTATCGATTTTACGTCGTTGTTTGCAAAGATGGCGGCAAGTTTTTCGACATAGGGCTGAACATCGTCGAGCTTCGGACAGGCGATGGCGAGCGTTTTTCCCGCGAGCAGCCGTTCGTGGAAGTCGCCCATCGCACACGCAACGCAATCCGCCGCGACGAGCATGTCAGCGTCCCGCCACATCTCGGCTCTTTCCGGAAGCAGCGCAATCTGCACGGGCCAGTGTCCGAGTCGCGACGGTTGGGCGCCGCCACTGCCGGCCGGACCGTCCGCCGTAACCTCGAGCTTCCGCATCGCCATACCAGGACAGGTGAACCCAGCCGGCTCATCGACGATAACAGACTGCGCCTCGGACAGGTGAACTTTCACCGCCTGTTCGTCGAATTTGTCCGCCTCTCGCTGCTCGATTGTGATTGCTCCGCGCGGACACTCGCCAAGGCAGTTGCCGATCCCGTCGCAGAGATTCTCAGCCACAAGCCTCGCCTTTCCGTCGACGATGCGAATTGCGCCCTCGGCGCAGCTCGGAATGCACGCGCCGCATCCGTCGCACTTGTCCTCGTCGATTTTCACTATTTTCCGCGCTACCATGGCCATGATCCATCCTGAACGAGATTCGGGACAATTCGAACTTCCAACATTTGTTATAGCACCCCACCTTCCCGTAAACCTTGACTTGGGTCAATTCATCGCTTTTTTTCTCGCGCCCCGCGAGCGCCTCAGTCATCCCGGCACATTCTGCCAAGCGCGTCGAAGTCGCGGATAGTCACCTCCGTACCGCGAACGTCGATTATTCCGGCGTCTTTCAGCTTTTTAAACGCCCGACTGAGGGTTTCGGCGACGGTCCCGATCGACGCGGCCAGCTGCCTGCGGTTCTGAGCCAGGCGAAAACTGCGAAGCTTCCCGTCCTGCGATTCGCCCAGCAGCACTCCGGCAAGACGGGCCGGGACCTCCTTGAGCGAAAGGTCTTCGATGAGTCCAGCGAACTGCCTCAGCTTGGCGGACAGGCCCGCCATCATCCCCAGAGCGATTTCAGAATTTCCGTCGATAAGTTTCAACACGACGTCGCGCCGCACGACGAGCAGCATCGTGTCCTCCACCGCCTGGGCGCCCGCGGGAAAGTACGCAGCGGAAAACATAGCCGCCTCGCCGAAAGTCTCGCCCGAACCGTAGAAGTGCAGGATCTGCTCGTCACCCTTCGCCGACAGCTTGAAGACTTTCACGCGACCGGCGAGGATCACGAAGAACCTGTCGGCGACCTGTCCGGCACGAAGGATTGTCTCGGCGGCACGGAGCTTGCACCGCGGACAGTCAGCCAGTAGACGACGCAGGTCCGTTTCGTCGAGAGACGAAAAGACCGCCGTCCGTTGCAAAGCCGATATCGCGTCGTTTTCCGTTTCGCGCGCCATTGCGTCGAAGGTCTCGCCTGTTCCCGAAAAGTTCTACCGCCCCACAACCGTTTTCTCGGCGATTTTCGCCAGTGCGTCGGCGGCATACTGAACGTCGTCGTCGGTGGTGAACGGTCCGAAGCTCAGCCGGCACGTTCCTTTCGGGTGCGTGCCGATAGTCTTGTGTGCAAGCGGCGCACAATGCACGCCGGGCCGCGTACAGATACCGAAGTCCTTCTCGAGCGCCTCCGCCAGTTCGCCCGGGTTCATGCCGTCCACGTTCACGCTGAAGACACCCGCCCTTGCGGCGATATCCCGCGGGCCGTAGACAGTCAGGTGTTCCACCGCCCCGATCCCGCGGAGGAAAATTTCGCACAGCCGCTCGTCGTGGGCGCGGATGTTCGAAACGCCCTTTTCCAGAACCCATGCGACGCCCTCGGAAAGCCCCGCCAGGCCGATGGCGTTGTGCGATCCGATCTCGTACTTATCGGGCATGGTCCGCGGCTGGACCGCCTGCTCGCTTATCGTCCCGGTCCCGCCTTCCTTCATCGTCGCCAGGTGATCTTCCATTCCCTCCCGCACATAGAGCACGCCGGTGCCGAGCGGTCCGAGAAGCCCCTTGTGACCCGGAAAAGCGACGAAGTCCGCACCGAGCGACTGGACGTCGATTTCCGCATGCCCTACAGACTGGGCTGCGTCAACGAGAAACGGTACTTCCGCCTCTCGCGCGATCCGGGCAATCTCGCCGATCGGCTGCATCGAGCCGATGACGTTGGATACGTGCACGCAGGCGATGAGCTTCGTTTCACGCCGAATCGCTTTGCGCACGTCGTCCGGATCGACAAGTCCCCTCTGCGAATCGCAGTGGATGAACTCTGGGATCAGCCCCATCTGCCCAGCCAGCGCGTTGTAAGGGCGAAGCACCGAGTTGTGCTCCATCGCGGTGGCGATGGCGTGCGTTCCTTCCGGGGCGGTATTCAGCAGCCCGTGAATCGCGATCGTCAGGGCTTCCGAGCAGTTCATCGCGAAGACGATCCGCTCGGGACTTTCCGCATTGACGAGCCTGGCGACGCGCTGACGGCAGGAGGCGATTATCCGCTCGCATTCGATTGCCTCGGCGTAGGCGCCGCGACCGGCCGACGCTCCGCAATCGCGAGCGAACGAAACCATCGCCTCTGTCACCGCGTGGGGCTTGGGAAAGCTTGTAGCCGAGTTGTCCAGGTACACTCGCCGCATGGGTCTACGATACCAGTGCCTCAAGCAGCATCTCAACGCCGCGGCGCAGTTCGTCGTCCGGCGTAATCAGAGGCGGGGCAAGACGCAGAACGTTGTTCTTGGCGACACAGACGAGCAGGCCTCGATTCCGGCAGGTCGTCATTACGTCTTTCGCCACCTTGGCGTTCTCGTCCAGTTGCAGGCCTATCATCAGCCCGCTTCCGCGGATATCTTCGATGCAGGCAATATTCGCATCGCGCAACGTCGAGACGATCTCGTCGCCTTTTACCGTCGCACGCTCAACGAGGCCTTCATCTTCTATGAGTTTCATCGTCGCCGCCCCCGCAGCCGCACATAGCGGATTTCCACCCACGGTGCAGCCGTGCGTTCCCGGTTTCAGCACGTCGGCATATTCCGGCGATGCGACGCAAGCGCCGACCGGCAAGCCGCCGCCGATCGCCTTGGCGAGAGTCATTACGTCCGGCTCGATACCGTAATGCTGGTACGCGAACCACTTTCCCGTCCGCGCGGGGGCTGTCCATACCTCGTCGCAGACCAGAAGCACGCCGCGATCCGTGCAAAGTTTCCGCAGGCCACGCATGAAATCCACCGTCGGCACATTCATGCCGCCTTCGCCCTGGATGGGTTCGACGAACACGCCGGCCGTCTCGTCATCGATCGCGTTTTCGACGGTGGAAAGGTCGCCGTAGTCCACCATCACGTTGCCTGGCAGCATCGGCTCGAAACCTTTCTGGAAATTTTCGGGCGTCAGCGACAGGGAGCCCATCGTCCTGCCGTGGAAACAATTGCGGAAGCTGATGATCTTGTATTTTCCCTCCCCCGCCGCCAGACGCACCAGCTTAAGGGCTGCCTCGTTCGCCTCTGCCCCGCTGTGGCAGAAGAACACCTTCCCGCCGAATGCGTTTTCGGTAATCCTGCGGGCAAGCTCCACCTGCGGAGCGTTGGTGAACAGGTTCCCGTGCGAAAGGAGTTGCTCGGCCTGGTTTTTGACTGCCTCGACAATCGCCGGGTGACAGTGCCCGCAGACTCCCCCGCCGCCGAACCCCGCGAAGAAATCCAGGTACTCGTTTCCGTCGGCGTCCCAGATGTACACGCCGGTCCCGCGAACCATCGCCAGCTCAAGCCGGCCGTAGTTTTCGATCAGGTACTTCTGCGATTCTTCCACGATCTGCGCATTCGTAGCCATTTTTTATCTCTCCTGGGGCGCGTGTTCCAGCGGCGTCATCGGGAGGGACGTTTTTACCGCCTGCGGCGAAGCGAGTCAAGCTCCCCACCTCACCCCCGTATGGACGAATTGCGGAAAGTAACAATGAAACCGTCACACTCCGACCGGTTCGAGCTGCTCGTCGAGCTTTTTCCCGGCGTCTTCGAAGCGGACGGAGATGCGTTTCGATACACCCGGTTCCTGCATCGTTACGCCGTACAGAACGTTCGCCATGCTCATGGTCCGCTTGGCGTGCGAGATGATAAGGAACTGGCTGGTGGGGACGAACTCCGCAAGCAGGCGGTTAAACCGCTCGTTGTTGTTCTCGTCGAGTGCGGCGTCGACCTCGTCCAGCAGGCAGAACGGCGAGGGCCTGCTCTTGAAGATACTGAACAGCATCGCCAGGGCGGTCATGGTCTTCTCGCCGCCGGACAGGAGCGTCAGGCTGCGAAGCTCCTTTCCGGGCGGTCGCGCGTAAATCTCGATACCGCTCGATAGAACGTCTTGAGGATCGGTCAGGAAGATATCCGCCTTCCCGCCGCCGAAGAGCTTGCGGAACAGTTCCTGGAAGTTCTTGCGGATCTTCTCGAACGACGCGAGGAACAGTTCGCGGCTCTGATGGTTGATTTTCCGGATCAGGTCGTTAAGCCCCTTCTGCGAATTTTTCACGTCATCGAGTTGTGACGAAAGAAACTCGCGCCGCTGTTCCAGCTCTTCCTGCTCAGTGATGGCGTCCAGGTTCACGTTCCCCAGGCGTTCGATCTTCCCGCGCAGCTCTTCGATTTCGTTCTCGACCGCCTGCCAGTCTCGCTGATCGTCGTGCTCGTACGATTTGTACTGTTCGAGCAGGTCCATGCCCATTTCGTCCGAGGACCGGCTGAGGAGGTTCTCGATGCGAACGTCGATCTGGCTGAGTTCGATCCGGCAGGAGTTCACCTCGTCGGTAGCCTGTTTCTGACGGGTGCGATTTTCGTTGAGTTGCTCGCCGATTTTTTCGAGCTTTTCCTTGAGACCCGATCGCGATTCTTCCACCTCGGAAATCTCCCGTCCGAGATCCTGCTGGGCGGCGTACAACCCGTCGATTTCGGTGCGGGAGGCGTCTATCCCCGCCTGCGCCTCCTGGCTGCGCTTCCGGTTCAGACCTATCTCCTCGCGCCCCGTGGCAAGGTCCTTGCGCATCTGCTCGCACTGTCGCGACAGGCTAGCAAGGGCATCACGCTGGGCAAGCCGCTTTTCTTCCGCCCCCGCCAGGGCAACCTTCGCTTCCGTCATTTTCTCGCTCAACTCGCCCTGCCTGTTCCTTGCAGCGGCGATCTTCCGCTCCAGGAGTTCGACCTCCCGCTGACGGGTGACGTTGAGTCGCTCCAACTCGGCGGCCTTTTCCTTCGCGTCGTGCTCGGCGCGAACCACCCGGTCGATTTGGGCGGCCAGGTCTTCCAGGTCGCTTTCCAGGACGGGCTGCTCCCGTCGAAGAGTGGAGACCTGCTCGTCGAGCTGCGAGAGGCGGCTTTGCGCCTCGACACGCTCGGTGTTGGCTTCGTATATCGCGGTTCGCAACGATTGGAGAAGCTGATCGAGATGCTCGTGCTCGCTGCGCGCTTCCTTGCCGAGATGCTGGAGTTCGACGATCTTTTCTTCCAGCCCGCGTTTGACCTCTTCCAGACCGGCCAGTTCGCTGCGCCTGGTGATTACGCCGGCCGCCTTGCGGGCAGCGCCGAAACGCACGGTTCCGTCCGCCTCGAGCACTTCCCCGTTGAGCGTGACGAACCTGGTTCCCCTCGGAGCAACTTTCGCCGACGACGACGCGTCTCTCAGCGTCCGGACGACGAATGTTCGACCAAGCACGCGCCACGCCGCCGGAGCGATCCATGCGTCGAAACGAACCCGATCGATCACGCGCCCAAGCACGTGCGGACAGGCGGAAACGTCCATGTCCACGCAAAGCGGTTCGAGACGGTCCAGGCACATAACCTCGACGGCGCCCCTCTCGCCGATGATCTCGTCGAGCTTGTCCTTCGCCGCGGCAAGATCGTCGAATCGCGTGGCGAGAAGCCGCTGATCGGCGCCCGCAAGGGCTGCTTCCACCACTGGCGCGTGCTCCACGTCGGTATCGAGAAAATCGCCCAGGATTCCGCGAACGCACGGAAGCTGCCCGCTTCGAGATGCCTGGATAACGTTCCTTACGCCCTCGCCGACGCCTTCGAGGCGTTCGAGCATTTCCCGCAGCGCCTCGGTGCGGCTGATGACTGCGCTGCGTTTCTCACGGGCTTCGGACAGCCTGAACCGGATATCCTGCTCGCTGTCGAGCAGGCGACGATCGCGCAGGCGAGTTTCCTCCAGCTTCGCCTGCGAGTCGGACAGAACCTCCTGCACGTCGGATAGCCTGGATTCGACCTTGGCCCGCCGGGTCAGGAGTTCCTCGAGCGAACGGCCGATCTCGCCGGCCCGATCGGACAGGCGGGTCTTCCTACCGTTGAGGTTCTCGCAGCGAATATTGTTCGCCTGGACTTCGTTGTGAAGCTGCGCCGTCCTGCGAAGCAGGTCGATCGTGCCGGCCTTTTCGTCGGCCAGGGAGGCGTTCATGTGCGCCAGAGACATTTCACTCGATGCGTGCTCTTCGCGCAGAGACCGGAAGTTTTCCGATAGCGCGGCGATCTGCCGGTCGATTTCGTCCTGCTCTTTCGTGCGATCGGCGAGTTCCTTTTCGGCCTCGTCAAGCTTGGCTTCGAGCTGCTCGCAGCGTTTTGCCGTTACGGCTGCGTGTTCGCCGAGTTCCTTCACGCGGGAGGCGAGCATGTCCGCACGCTGCTGGGAGATGATAATTTTCCCACCGATGTCTGCATGGCGAGCCTGGAGGTCTCTCGCGGAGCGCTCCAGGTCGAGCTGCTCGACCTCCGTGCCGCTTCGCGAATTTTCGAGACGGTCGATCATGGCGGTTATCGAGGTCAATTCGTCGTTGCACGCGTCGAGGCGCTGCTGCTGCTCCATCCGCTGCTTCGAAAGCTTGAAGTATTGCGCCAGGAAATAAAGCGAACGCTGTTCGTTGAGTCGCTGCGTGTACGTCTGGTAGTTGCGCGCCTTTCCGGCCTGGTACTTGATGGAACGCAGGCGCTTGAGCACTTCGCCAAGGATGTCTTCCAGACGCAGGAGGTTCTGCTCGACCCGCTCGAGCCTGCGAAGGGTTTCCTTCTTGCGGGACTTATACTTGCTGATACCGGCGGCTTCGTCGAATATCGCGCGGCGTTCGTCGTCGGAGGCCTGGAGAAACGCCGAGACACGACCCTGCTCGATCATGCTGTAAGCGTCGCGCCCCAGCCCGGTGTCCATGAACATCTCGCGGACGTCCTTCAGGCGGCAGGGCGTCTTGTTGATCAGGTAGTCGCTCTGTGAGTTGCGATACAACCGTCGGGTGACGGAAATCGTTGTCCCGTCGGGTTTTTCGCCGTCGATTTCCGGCTGGAGAAACCCGCTGGAGTTATCGAACACGAGCGTAACCTCGGCCATACCGGACGGTTTCCGCGTGGACGACCCGCTGAAGATCACGTCCATCATCTCGCTTCCGCGGAGGCTCTTGGCGGATTGCTCCCCCATGACCCATTTGACGGCGTCGACGATGTTGCTCTTACCGCACCCGTTGGGTCCGACAACGCAACTTATACCATCGTCGAAATCAAATTCCGTCCGGTCCGCGAAACTCTTGAAGCCCGCAAGTATTAGTTTCTTGAGTTTCATGCTTCTGCGTCTTCCTTAACGCCACTAATCGCGCCGTCCTGGCTGCGACCTGATTACCTGTCCGGCATGTCCGGCCTGCCGATGGATGAAGCCTTTCCGAACATTTTCTGGACATCGGGCAGTTGTTGCAAGACGAACTTTGCCGGAATATCGCCTTCTTTACACATTTGGGACAAAACGGTGATCACCTGTCCGTAGGTAAGTCCCAGGCCCGCGATTTTCCCCTCGATGGTGCGCTCCGGACGCGAACCCAGCGTTTCGACCAGGGTTCGAACGTAATGATCCATGCGGAACGGTTCGCTGACCTTTCCGGAGGCAGGGACCTTGCGGTACGCGACGAGGCGTTTCTGCCCGCGTGTCGAGCTTATCGTCACCAGGTCGTCCGGAGCGTTGTAGAACACCTCTTGTCGTAGCGACATGTCCCGGCCGAACAGAACAATCCGTTTGACCTTCATCTGCGTCGCGTAGATAACGTATCCTCGTTTCGAGTCGACCAGGTCCAGCGTGAATCCACCGGAGACGCGGATTCGATAGATCTTACCGGTATCTCCCCGCCTGGCGAGCGCCTCGTACGCCGCAACGCGGATCAGTTCGTTCTCGTCGTCCAGCAGTTCCCGCAGCACCGGTACGCCCCTCAGCCGACTCGGGTGCCGGCCCAACTCATGGATGGCTTCGAGCTGCAAGGGCGAATTCGCCTGTTTGGCGAACCGGATCAACACGAAGATCGCCCCGCTATCGCCCAGGCGAAGCCCCGTTCGCGCGGAATAGTACGATGCGTGATTGTTTTTCGATGTGTACAGGCCCCGGACGATCGGAAGGATCCCTCGTCCCATCGCCTCCCACACGAGGGCGAGGTTCTCATGATCGACTCCGGGCAGTTCCATGTGCGTTGCGATTTTTCTGGCGTGCGCTTCGGTGGCGGCGCCTCCCGATGCCAGCGGCAGGTGCATGACAAGCTTCAGGAAATGCTCGTAATCGTTCCGGTAGTCCGCTGGTATGCTCAGCTCGATAGTCGAGGAGTTCTTGGCGTTGGCGACTTTCCTGCGAGATGGGAAGCGCGCGTTGATGCGTCGCTGGATCAGGTCGCATCGCGCATAGGCGGGTTTGCGAAGCTGGATGCGAATCAGGCGGGACCTCACGACTTTCCCGCCTCCGATGATGCGCCCGGCGCGCGCCCTGGCGAGATCGCCCGGTTTACTGACGTCCAGAAACGGGTTCACGAACACCTCGCCCGCCGCCTTGGCCCAGGCGAAGGTGGGACCTCCGGGTCTGGCGGCGCCGCGCCACGCCATTCGCAGATCCGCAGGCATCAGCACTCCTCCGGCAAGGCTGTTCGTCTGAGTGTTGGGAAGCGCGGTGACGTACAGGTCGATCTTGCTTCCCACCGGCGCGCCTGGGGGAATAGCGCCTCCCACAAGAACGACGGCTGTGTCAAGATCCTGAAGCAGGCGCGTCGCCGAGACCGCTTCGGTGCCCTTCCGCCAGGAGCCAACGCCCGCCTTGGCGAATTCCTTCTTCAGATACTTCTCGAGGTGAGGCGGCACTTCGCGGGAACCGTTTTTTCCAAGCCCGACCACCAAGCCGTATCCCTGGAGCGGCATGTCCCCGCCGCCGAACAGGCCTGCGTACTGGGCGACCGTTCCGGCGATGTGAGGCGGGATGACGATCTGATCGGGACGCGGGTTGCGCTCCGCCTGCTTGACCTGGCGATCCCGGATTTCGGCACAGCCGGACAGGACGCACGCCGCACCCATAATCGCGATTAACCCGCGTGCGGTCTTGATAGAGATCATGGACTTTGCCTCATGCTGATTATCGGACCTTGCTCCGGCGATGCTTGAGGATAAGAGGCCTTTGCGATAACCCACGCGCCTCGACGGCGAAAACGGACGCAGCAGTGGTCAACTCGCCTGCTCGCGACGGCGATATCACTGCGGAACGTACTCGCCGAAATAGGGCCTCTCGTCGCCGCCTGCCGGGACAGGCGCCACCGGCTCGCGAGGACTTGTGGCGACCGGAGCGCCCGTCCGTCCCGCGGAAGCTCGCAGGGTCTCGGTAAGGGGTGGCACGTTAAGCTTTTGCCCGGGCTTGAGCCTGAGCGGATCGACGCCCGGGTTCGCCCTGGCGATAACGGGCCAGTATTTTCCGTTTTTGTACCGCTTGACCGCTATGTCCCAAAAACCGTTATCGCCCCTCTGTACGACGTAGATATTTCTGGCATCCGGGATCGACGGTGGCACGTCCCGGCCTGGCGCGACGCGTCGCCCATCCGTCGGCTTGGGAGGAATCTTGAGGCGCTGTCCGGGCCTGAGACTTCGCGGATCGACGCCCGGGTTCGCCCTGGCGATCAGCGTAAAGTACTTGCCGTCGTTGTAGACCTTCTTGGCGATGCCCCAGAAACCGAGATCGCCCTCCCGCACGACGTAGACGCCACCTCCGGACGGTTCGACGCCCGGCGTGATCGTGGCGAGGGGGGTTCTCGCCGGGCTGGGCAGCGGTGGAATCACCAGACGCTGTCCCTCGCGAAGACTGTTCGTGTCCGCTTCGGGGTTCGCCCTGGCGATAAGCGTGAAGTACTTTCCGTCGCCGTAGACATTCTCTGCGATCCCCCAGAAACCCTGATCGCCCGCCTTGACCACGTAAACACCCGTTGTCGGCTGGACCGGTTCAGGCCGGTAGACCGGCGATGGTTGCGGCTCGCCAGCCGTATCGACCGTACCCGGCGTGGTTTCTATGGGAGTAACTTCCCTGGGACCTTCAGTGGTTCCGGCGCCGGCGACAGCCGTGCCGCCCGCGGTACCGGTGGTGTCCGTAGTGCCGGGTGAAGTTCCGCCGGTGGTTTCCGGACCTTCAAAACCGACCTCGATGGTGTCGCCGCCGGAGCCCGTAACGGGAATCGGTTCGGTTCCACCCGTTCCGGCCGTTGGACCAGCCCCTCCGGTTCCGCTGGGGATATCCGGTACGCCTTCGACCTGGTTGTGTTCACCCGGCAGTGGCGTATTGTCCCTGGCGATCTGCTCGTCGCGTGAAGGCGAGTCGGAATCGCCGCCCCCGGCTGCGATGAAATACACCACTGCCACCAAGATCACGAACAGCCCGACGGCAATGCCTATTTTGAAGTCGCTGCGCATGATAGTCGCTCCTCGTGCACCTGCTGCGGTAAAGGCGGTGTGCCTCTCTTTTATATACGCGCGCGGGGGCTGAATTCGCAACCCAATTTTGCTTTCGTGGAAGAATTACTGCGACAATCCCTCTACGATGTCGCGCGTGTCGCGTGCGATCAGCAGTTCCTCGTTCGTCGGGATCACCCATACGGGCAGTTGTGAACCTTCGACGGTAATCGGGCCGACCTTTGAACCGACGGTTTCGGCGTTGCGATTTTCGTCACACACCGCACCCAGCCTGCCCAGCGCATCGCATATTCTGCGACGCACGCCTGCGGCGTTTTCCCCTATCCCTCCAGTCAGAACAACGGCGTCCACGCCAGGCAGTATGGCGTAGTACGCCCCGGCATACAGCGCGATCCGGTAGACGAACATGTCAATCGCAAGGGCAGCCCGCTCGTCTCCCGCCTCCGCAGCCGAGATGCAATCACGCATGTCGTTGCTTACTTCGCTGACGCCCAGCAGCCCGGACTCGTTGTTCAGCACCCTGTCCACTTCCTGCGCGGAAAGTCCTCGGGTCTGCATGTAGAGCGTAACGGCGGGGTCTATCCGCCCGCTCCGCGTACCCATGACCAAACCGTCCAGCGGCGTCATTCCCATGGAGTGGTCCACGGCCTTTCCCCCGCAAATCGCCGTCATGGAACATCCGTTGCCCAGGTGAACGGTGATAAGGTTCAGCTCGTCGAGTTCTTTACCGAGCAGTTCAGCCGCACGCAGCGTCACGTAGCGATGGCTCGTTCCGTGGAAGCCGTACTTGCGAACGCCCTGCCGCTCGTACCACTCGGTCGGCACGGCGTAGCGATACGCCTTCGGTTCGAGGGTCGCCAGAAACGCCGTGTCGAAGACGGCGATGTTGGGCTTTCCGGGAATCGCCTGCATGGAAGCGCCTATGCCCTCGATGTTCGGAGGATTGTGCAGCGGGGCGAGTTTCGCACAGCGGCGAATGACATCGAGCGTCTCGTCGTCGATCAGCACCGATCCGCTGATCTCCTCGCCTCCGTGGACCACGCGGTGCCCGATACCGTCGATGAGGTTCACGTCGGACAGGACGCCGATCTGAGGATCGGTCAGCGCGTCGATGACGATTCGCATCCCAGCGGCGTGATCGTCGGCACGGACCATGCGGGTGTGCTCTTTACCGCCGCTTCCCTGTCGCAACGAAGCTTCGCCCGTTCCCACGCGCTGGAGCATTCCCCCGGCAAGGGCGCGTTCATCCGCCATATCGTACAATTGGTATCTTATGGAACTGCTGCCGCAATTGACCACGAAGATTATCATTGCAACATCCTGCAAAAAGGCACGTTACGGACGCACGCTCCGCGACGTCGCAGCCGCACGCCCTTTTCGTACGCCATGGGGTCTCTCCTGTCAAGGCGAAGAGGCGGGACAATCTGTCACAATCCACTCCGACATGCTTGACGATTGACCCGGCAGCTCTTATTGTCATCTGTATCGTGAGCAATTCGCGAGCGACCTGAACGTGCAGGGTGTTCAGAAAGGTTAGCAAAACCG
>JAJRYB010000112.1 GCA_024275995.1 Planctomycetota bacterium
CGATAGCCGAGATCAGGAAGAGGAACCGCCAGTCCCACCAGCCGTAGAAAAAGAACGAAGCCGTGACGATGAACGCCCATCGCCTGTTGCGTCCGCGGCGCATTATGGGCCAGGCGGCAAAAAATACCGCGGCGAAGAGCAAAAACTCCGGAGAGTTGAAAAGCATGCGTCGTCTCGTCCTGTTCGGGCGGCCTTGAAATCCTAATATCTGAAACCCGCCTGCGACAGGCAGGTATGAAATCTGAAATTTCAGATCTGAGATTCAGATAAAGCTCACCGCTGTCGTCACAGATCATTGGGATTTGCCCCATGCCCGTCAAGAAAGATACGCCGTAGAGCGTCTATATTGACGGTGATTTTTACTTGCCCTATTGTGCGCAGGGGTTAGTATGGACGGCTCGATTTTGTCCGTCTGGGGGCAAATGGCGGCCGGTCGCGGCAGAGACGGTACATAACGATCACAGATTTGGAGAGTTAACATATGCCGGCTTCGAAACCACAGGATTTCAGGAATATCGCGCTGCTCGGACACGGCGGTGCAGGTAAGACGGCTTTAGGCGATTCGATGCTGCATTTATCCGGCGTGTCGGGCCGCCTGGGGAGCGTCCAGGACGGCACGAGCCTGTTGGACTTCACGGACATCGCCAAGGAGCGTCAGCACTCGGTGGACCCGGTGCTGTTCCACGTAGAGCACGATGGAAAGACGCTCAACGCCATCGACGCGCCGGGATACCCGGACTTCATCGGAGGGGCTATCTGCGCGATCGGCGGCGTGGACGTAGCCGTCCTCGTCATCTCGGCGACTTCGGGTATTGAGGTCAACACGCGGCGACTGTTCAAGACTGCGATGGAGTTCGGCCTGCCAAGAGCGATCGTCGTCAACAAAATCGACTCGGACAACACGGATCTGGCCTCGCTGATGGAGCAGATCAACGAGACATTCGGCCCGGCGTGCAAGGCGCTGAACCTTCCGACGGGCTCGGGCAGCGGCGTTATCGACTGTTTTCGGAACGACAGCGGCGAGAGCGATTTTGGCGATGTTGCCGAGACGCACCAGCAACTCGTCGAGAACATTATCGAATCGGACGAGGAGTTGATGGAGGCCTACCTCGCCGAGGAAGAAGTTCCCCCGGAGAAGCTCTCTTCGGCGTTCGCCAAGGCCATGGTCGAAGGAACGGTGATACCGGTTCTGTTCGCGTCCGCCCGGAATGAAGTAGGCGTCAAGGAATTCATGGACGCGGTGGTGAATTTTTTTCCGTCACCGGCGGATGTAAAACCTCGAAGCGTTCGCAATGGAACGGACGATGATGCCGGCGAGGTGGAGCTTTCGGCGGATGCGTCCGGGAACTTCGTAAGCCAGGCATTCAAGATTACGACGGACCCGTTCGTCGGAAAACTGGCGTGGGTTCGCGTTTTGCGGGGTACGGTCCAGCCGGACACGATGTACGCCCTTCGTGACGAGAAGAAGACCGCCAAGATCGGACACCTGTTCAAGATTCAGGGTAAAGAGACGAACGAAGTCAAACAGGCCGTCGCGGGCGATATCATCGCTTTGGCGAAGGTGGAAGAAATTCAGAAGGGTGACGTTCTTCACGCGGACGCCGAGGCGATGTTCGCCACGCTGCCTCCTTCGCCGACGCCAATGTACTCCCTGGCGGTCACGCCGAAAAGTCGCGGCGACGAGCAGAAGATATCCGAAGCCCTCCATAAACTCTGCGAGGAAGACCCGACATTCCACGCCGAGCGCGACGCGCAGACCGGAGAAACGGTGATCTCCGGCATCGGCGATCTGCACCTGCGGGTAATGCTCACGAAGATGAAGGAGCGTTTCGACCTGGAGGTGGAGACCAAGCCGCCGAAGATTCCGTACCGCGAGACGATCCTCATGAAGGCTGACGGTCACCACCGTCACAAGAAACAGACGGGCGGGGCAGGCCAGTTCGGCGAGGTGTACCTGAGGGTGGAACCGATGGAGCGAGGTAGCGGCTTCGAGTTCGTCAGCGAGTTATTCGGCGAGTCGATTCCGCGTCAGTTCCTTCCGGCGATCGAGAAGGGTGTGCGCGACGTCATGGAGAAGGGCGCGGTGGCAGGCTATCGCATGCAGGACATCCGCGTCGCGGTCACGGACGGGAAGCATCACCCGGTGGACTCGAAGGAAGTGGCGTTTCGCGCCGCGGGCAAGTTCGCGTTCATCGACGCCATACGGAAAGCCAAGCCGTCGCTTCTGGAGCCGATTGTGGACATGGAGATATCTGTCCCGGCGAGCTACATGGGCGACATCGCCAGCGATCTGGCGTCCCGTCGCGGGCGCATCCAGGGGCAGGAGATGCTGCCCGGAAACATGTGCGTCGTAAAGGCGCAAGCGCCTCTGGCGGAAGTAATGATGTACAACAGCCAGCTCCGCTCTGTGACGGGCGGGCAAGGCAGCTACACGATGGAATTGAGCCATTTTGAACCGGTACCCGGAAACGTACAGCAGCAGATCATCGCCGCTGCCCAACAGGCGAAAGAAGAAGAGAAATAGCATCGGCTCGATTTTTCGGAATCGACGATCCGACAGCACAGAAGGAGCAGGATAATGCCTCGCAAGTGTCCGTTAACAGGCAGGAAAACAAGCGCCGGGCGCAAGATATCGCGTCGCGGCAAGGCTAAGTATCTCGGCGGAGTAGGTCGGAAGATCACCTCTCGGACCAAGCGCCAGTTCAAGGCGAATATGCAGCGCGTCCGTGCCGTTATCGACGGGAAGGTGGTTCGGATCAACGTTTCGACCAAGGCGATTCGAAACGGTCTCATAGAAAAGCCCCCGAAGCGCGACTGGAAGCCGGACGAAGAAGCGTCCTCATAGTCCGCTTCTATCGCCAGGTTCCCGCAAATCAATTGTTCACAGGCATCGCGACGGTCCAACGGGATCGCCGCGATGTTTCTTGCGCAGAGTACATGCCGGTCGCAATCTTTGTTACAGGCAGCTTAAGAGCCCCCCCCTTCACGCCGATAGATCGATAGATACAGGGAAAACCGTCCTCTTTAACGGGAGTTCTACGGTGGACACGTACATGATTCTTTCGGTGCTTGCAGGCGCCGCAGTCGGCGGAGTAATAGCTCATGTGAAATTCCGTAAGCCTGCCGGCGGAGTCGTCCTGGGAGCGGCGTGCGCGTTACTCCTGGCGTTCCTTTTCGGACCGTCACCTGCGTCCGTGGTAGCCGTGGTCAACCCCGAAGACTTCCACCAGCAGGTCCTTTCGTCCGACAGGCCGGTGCTGGTGGACTTCTACGCCGACTGGTGCAGCCCCTGCCGCAAGCTCTCGCCGATCATCGACGAACTTGCCGTGGAATACGACGGGCGGATCAAAGTCGTAAAGATCGACGTCCAGACATCCCGCCTGCTTGCCCGCGAGTACAATGTTCGCGGAATCCCAGCCGTCTTCATCTTCGTCGACGGAAAACCGGTTGAAAGGATCAACGGCCTTCATCCCAAGGCCGATTACGTCTCGGCAATCGAGGCGATCCTGAAGCGGTAACGGCTTATCCCGATAATCAGAGGACGACGTATATCGGGGAACTCCAGGCGATATGCCCGTCCTCCTGGTGCATGCAGACGTAGATGGGGTTGTCGCCGGGACGAAGGGATCGCACGGGCATCGTAAATGAAAACTCTTCGCCGACCCGTCGATGGTCCGGCAGGCGGTAAAGTTGAATCTGTTTCCCGACGCCACCGGCGGTATAGATTCTCCCAGCCAATCCTATTGCCTTCACGGCGCAGCGGACTTTTCGTTGAACGGTATCGACCAGAAGCGTCCCGGCGAATGGTTTTTCCAGATCGAGGATCACGCCGACCAGACCGCCCGTCGTCACGGACCGCCACGCCAGCCTGGCTGCTCCGACGTGGCGGACGGGGCGATCCGCGTTCCAGAAGTTGATCGGTGTAAACCGGTCAATACGATTGCCCCTGACGCGAAGCTCCCCGTCCCAGCGGACCATGCGATTTCGGCCCCGTACTTCGGCGCCTGAAAAGACGACCTTGATCCTCCTGCCGAGATCATCCTTTCCGAAAGGCCTGAACACGCGGACAACCTTCATCGCGTTGCGGACCTCGATGCGATCGATCGGCGCGGTTCCGACGGCGCGGACCTTCAGCGTGCACCCCTCTGGCGGCGCCTTGTAGATATCGCCCATCATTGCGATATCTCCTGCCGGCGAGACGATCTGCACGTCCAGTAACGGACGGTTGCCCGTCGTCGCGTAGAAATGCCTTGCAAGGATCGCCCGGTGGACGGCGTCTCGATCGAGCGATTCCGCCAGGACGCACGTCAATCCGCCAAGGCTGCCGAACTCGCCCGCGCCGGGGTAAGAAGCGCCGGGGCGACACTTGTGACCGTCGGAGTTCGCGCACAGGCCGACGCGCAGGCCCATGCGGAACGCATCGGCTGGGAGCCACTCGAACGTCCCCCATGCGGAGTGGACTTCGACGGCTACTTCGATATCGGGATCGTGCATTCGCAGGTCTGCGTACCTGCCGCCGACGTGGGAGAAGACGAACGGGCCAGGCCCGCGAAGATTCCTGAACATCGCCTCGGCCGTCGGAGAATCGGGGTGTCGGCTGGTTTCTATCAGGTCGCGGCTGCTTCTCGTGATCCGCCCGCCTTCCGATTTGTAGTACACGTTGCGGTCGCCGCCGAGGGGGGTATTGCCGCTCCACTCGTAGCCGGGGAACGTGACGAACTTACCCGATCGATAAAACGCACCGGTCACCTCGTTGATCTTCGACCAGAAGGCGTCGGTAACCTGGAAATCGTTTCCCTGGTGGGCGCAGATATCAAGCCGGCCGAAATCGCGAGCGAAACGGAAGTATTCCTCAATGGAGCCGGTGCCGATCGTCTCTTCGGACTGGCCGTGGAAATCGGCCCAGTATTTCCGGCGCTTGGGAAGCCTAGGCAGCACGTCAATGGGATTGCTGACGGCTGTGAGCTTTGTCCGTGGATCTTTGACGCGCAGAATCCGCACGCCCGGACGTTTGAAACCCGCATGCACGATGCGCGTGGGTTTCGCGACGGGATTGCCCCAGGCGTCTTCGAGCTTCAGGTAATAAGCGAACCTGCGCCCGGCGCGAACTTCCGACGGACAGATGCAGACTGCCCGCGACGGCTCGGCAGGCACGACCGGCACACAAGGCGATTTGGGAAGCTCCTTGAACTCGAATGTCGCTATCGGATCGACGAGCATCTTGAACTCGAACGTGCGCTCGGCGAAAGTTTGCACGCGCCAACCCGGCGAACCGCCGCTGCGGTCCCCGAAGACCACCACGATACTCTCTCCGCGGTCGAGATACCCGAACCGCACCTGCAGGTAGAGCGATTTCGACCAGGGCCGACGGTTGCCCTTCCCGTCCCATCGCGGTTCGATCCGGCAGTCGCCCGTCGCCGAAACGGTGCAGTAGTTCGCGCCGGCTGGATCGTCGAATTGTGGCGTGCCGAAATCGCCCTTGGCCCGAAATACGATTTTGACGTAGCCGGAATCGTCGATTGGGTGTCCCGCTGTGTATGTCAACGTGCGGGTGACGTATTCGCCTGCCACCATCGGACCCGTCGGGCCTAGCGAAGCGACGCCGAAATTTTTCATCGTGGGAGTTTTCATAATCAGCCTCGAAATGCATTATCATGTCAGGCTACGATTTCGCAAGTCGCTTAACAGGCCGTATCGGAGTTGACGCATGAACAGAACGATTATTCGTAAGTTGCTTTCAGAAACCGATCCCCCGGCGCAGGTAATCGTCGCCGGGTGGGTGCGAACCGTGCGCACGAGCAAGGGAGGGTTCAGCTTCATCATGCTGCACGACGGATCCTGCCTTTCGGGGATCCAGATCGTCGCTGACGAGAAACTGCCCAACTACGACAGCGAGATTGTTCACCTTACGAGCGGCTGCTCTATCGTCGTCGCCGGAACACTGGTCGCCAGCAGCGGCAAGGGCCAGAACGTGGAGGTGCAGGCGGAATCCGTGCGCGTTCTCGGAACCGCTGCCGTCGATACGTACCCGATCCAGCAGAAACGCCACACGTTCGAATTTCTGCGGACCCAGGCGCACCTGCGAACACGCACTAACACTTTCGGTGCGGTGGCGCGCGTACGAAACCGAATCTGCTCGGCGATCCACGAATTCTTCCAGCAGCGAAATTTCCTCTACGTCCACACACCTATCATCACCACCAGCGATTGCGAGGGCGCAGGCGAAATGTTCGGCGTCAGCACGATAGACGCGAACAACCCGCCGCGCGACGACGATGGCAACGTTGACTTTTCACAGGATTTCTTCGGCCGGCGAACATATCTCACGGTCTCCGGACAGCTCGAAGTAGAACCGTACGCCTGTTCGATGGGCGACGTCTACACATTCGGGCCGACATTCCGCGCGGAGAATTCCAACACGCCGCGGCACCTGGCTGAGTTCTGGATGGTCGAACCGGAAATGGCGTTCTGCGACCTGGAAGGTGACGCGGACCTCGCCGAGCAGTTCGTCAAGCACATCTTCCGCACTGTTCTGTCCGACTGCCGGGAGGATATGGACTTCTTCAACAAGTGGGTGGACAAGACGGCGATTGAAACGCTCGCAGGTATCGTCGATAGCGATTTCGAGCGGATCACCTACACCGACGCGATCGGCCTGCTCCAGAAGGCCGACCGCAAGTGGGAATACGCCCCCCAGTGGGGCAGCGACACGCAGACCGAGCACGAGCGGTTCCTTACGGAGGAGACGTTCGTCAAGCCGGTGATCATCACGGACTACCCAGCCGGTATCAAACCGTTCTACATGCGCATGAATGACCCGGACGATCAGGGGCGCCTGACTGTCGCAGCGATGGATGTGCTGGTCCCGAAGATCGGCGAGATCATCGGCGGCGCGCAACGGGAAGATCGCCTGGACGTGCTGACCGATCGCATGAAGAAACAGGGGATGAACCTGGACGATTACTGCTGGTACGCGGACCTGCGCCGCTACGGCACGGTGCCTCATGCGGGCTTTGGGCTGGGTCTGGAGCGGACCGTCCAGTTCGCCACCGGAATGTCGAACATCCGCGACGTGATCCCCTACCCACGCACGCCGAGAAACGCGGAGTTTTAAGTCCTGACGCGCCGGGCAAATTGTTTCGTGAATTCACAACTGAAAGATTGTCATGAAAATTGAATTGCACCTTCATACCTCCCGCTACAGCGCCTGCTCGATAGTCCAGCCGGAACAGATTATCCATCGCCTGGTCGATGCCCATTACGACGGAGCCTTCATTACGGAGCACGAGGCCGTCTGGTCGGACGCGGAACTGGAAGTGCTTCGGACGGAATTTCCAGGATTCGACATTTTTCCCGGCATCGAGCGTACGTTGTACCTGGACGGGCCGACGCACATGCTCGTCCTCGGCACGAACGACAGGGAGTACCTGCGAATCGAGCGGGGTAACGACCTGCTGGACAAGGCGAAGTCCGAAGGGTGCCTGACGGTCCTGGCGCACCCGTTCCGATGGGAAGGCGCCGCCGACATACTTGACTCCGGACATTTGCCCGACGCCCTGGAGTACTACACGAATAATCACGAAGGTGACCAGGCCGCCATATCCGCACAGGTAGCCGGGGAATTGAACCTGCCACTGGTGAACGCCGGAGACACGCACGCCCTGATGGGCGCGGACAAATATTGGATCGAGACGGACCGCCCCTTCGAGATCGCAAAGGAAATTCGCAACATCGTCCTCGATGGAGCATATAGCAACCGCTCGCACTGATAAAAAGACCGCCCTCTAGCGCTGGCGGTAGACTATTCTGCCCTTCGTCAGATCGTAGGGGCTTAACTGAACCAGCACCCTGTCGCCGGGAGTGATGCGAATATAGTGACGACGCATTTTTCCGGAAATGTGCCCGATGAGCTCGCGCGTGCCCTCGCCCATCTCGATCTCCAGACGGAACATGGCGTTGGGCAGGGCTGCCTTCACCGTGGCTTCGACTTCGACAAAATCATCTCGTGGCATTGTTATCCTTCGACTGAACCGTCCATATCGCAAGTCACTATAACAACTTTCGGGATGCTGTCAATCGCCCGGCCAGTCAAAATCTCCCGGCGAGTTGACACGCCGATGTATTTGGCCAATGATACGTCGGTCCGGACGACAGCACCCGGGCGGCACCGGAGAAAAACATGGCCGAGACAATCGACGCCGAGAAGGTCCGACACATCGGAAAGCTCGCACGCATCGAGCTTTCCGACCGGGAGGTGGAAATGTTCAGCCGCCAGCTGGGGAGCATCCTCGAATACTTCGATAAGCTCCAGGAACTGGATACCTCCGGCGTCCAGCCGATGGCGCACCCGACCGATATACGAAATATCTTCGGCGATGACGTTCCGCACGAATCGCTTTCCACGGACGAGGCGCTCGCCAATGCGCCGCAGCGCGACGGGGACTTTTTCAAGGTCCCCAAGGTTATCGGAGAGGGGCGGTAACCTGCGCCAACCTTCGGACAACGGAGAAACACGTGGCTGATATCCTTGACCTTTCGGCGTTGGAGCTTCGCGACGCAATTGCCGCCGGTGAAACGAGTTCCGTCGAGGCGACGGAAGCCTATCTCGATGAGATCGAAAGCACCGACGGGCGTCTAGGCGCGTTCAACGAGGTATACGCCGAGCGCGCGAGCGAGCGTGCAAGGTCCGCCGACAGCAAGCGGGCCGACGGCTCGGCGGGCGAGTTGTGCGGCGTGCCTGTCGCCGTGAAGGACGTGCTCTGCACCCCCTACGGGCATACGACGTGCTCGTCGAAAATCCTCGCCAACTTTCGTGCCCCCTACCCAGCCACCACCGTTGCAAAACTCGAAGACGCTGGCGCCGTCATCCTCGGTAAGACCAACTGCGACGAGTTCGCGATGGGCTCGTCAACGGAAAACAGCACTCGCGGGCCCACTCGCAACCCGCGTGATCTCGATCGCGTTCCGGGCGGATCTTCCGGCGGGTCGGCGGCCGCGGTCGCCGCGTGCCAATGCGCCGCGGCGCTCGGGAGCGACACCGGCGGGTCGATTCGCCAACCCGCGGCATTCTGCGGGATCGTCGGGTTCAAGCCGACCTACGGCCGGGTCAGCCGATACGGGCTCGTCGCGTACGGATCGAGCCTCGACGCGGTCGGACCCATGACACGCAACGTTTCCGACGCGGCGCTGCTCACGCAGGTTATCGCCGGCAAAGACCCGAAAGACTCAACCTCACTGGACGAACCGGTGCCGGACTACCTGGCGAATATCGAGACACCCGTCGAATCGCTCCGCATCGGCCTGCCTGGCGAGTTCTTCTCCGACGCTCTGGACCCGGAGATCGCAGCCACCATACGCAAGGCAGCCGACCTCTACAAGAAGTCGCTTGGCGCGAAGATCGTAGACGTTTCGCTACCTCACAGCCGGATCGACCGCGATGGAAACGGCGATCTCAGCAGCTATGCCGTGGCGTGCTATTACATCGTCGCAATGAGCGAGGCGTCCAGCAACCTCGCGCGTTACGACGGCGCCCACTACGGCCATCGCACACCCGAAAGCGGCCTGGACATCGTCGAGATGTATTCGAAGACGCGCGCAGAGGGCTTCGGCGAGGAGGTCAAGCGCCGGATAATGCTCGGCACGTACACGCTCTCCGCGGGCTACTACGACGCCTATTACAACAAGGCCATGAAGGTCCGCCGCCTGATAAAGAACGACTTCGACAAGGCGTTCGAAGCGTGCGACGTTCTGCTCTGCCCTGTCGCCCCGACCACGGCATTCGCGATCGGCGAAAAGAGCGGCGATCCGCTGACGATGTACCTCGCCGATATCTACACGATCAGCGTGAACCTCGCCGGCCTGCCGGGAATCGCCATACCAGCCGGGCTTTCAAAAAACGCCCTTCCAATAGGCATGCAACTGATCGGCCCACTCCTGAGCGAAGAAAAACTCCTCCGCGTCGCACGCATGTTCGAGAAGGCATCGGCCTGCCCGTCGTAGTCTCTCAGGGGCGAAGGAGGGACCTCCGCTGACCCGCCACAGCGGCAGGTCCTAAGGGTCCCTTACCGGGGCGGCAGGCGAAAAAAACTCCAACACTGTCTGTGACGACTTGACAGGCTCTGCGTAAGCGATTACCATTCACGCTGACATTATGAGCGATATGATCGCGGGGTAGAGCAGTCAGGTAGCTCGTCGGGCTCATAACCCGGAGGTCGGAGGTTCGAATCCTCCCCCCGCTATTTTTCGGGCCGTTGCAAAACGCAGCGGCCCCACGGTTCACGGAAAACGCCGTCGAGAGACCTCGGCGGCGTTTCCTATTTCTACGCCAGTTCCGCCAAGGGGTTACGATTTCCTCCTTCCCAGGCCGGTGTCTCTGATTCGCCGAGGGAGATAACCGGAGCATTCCTCCCAGCCGCCCGATCTGCCCGTTTTTGCCCAAAGTCTCTCCTCGCCGGAGAGAACCGTAGGCTCGGGTTATGAGGTGGTTGCGCTCGCTGAGCGCTCGTAACCGGGGTGGTTACGCCCGCAAACTTCGCGCAACCGCCTTCGAGCGGTTAACGAAAGTGGGCGCGTCGGCGACCGAAACCTTCCCGGCGTGAGGCGGGGATGTGAACCACCACAGCGTCGCCGTCGCGTCGGATACGCAGGCCCGGGTAGCGATCTTGCTGCTGGTTCTCGATAAGTGTCGTGCCCTTCGGCGGGACGTAGCGCATCACCCAGTCACTCGGCACCATCGGCTGCTACGCCGCCAGCAACTCCGCGCCCGCGCCCATGATGTTGATCCGCTTCCGTCAGGTTCTTCTACTTCCGCTTTCGCCGTAGAGCCAGCAGGCCGCCTAGGGCTAAGAGGGTCATGCTGGCCGGTTCGGGTACGACGGTGATCGTGCCGTCATTCCAAGTCACATCCCCGAACTCAGCGAAGCTGGTATCGTAGATGGCCGACCCGCCCATGTCGAAGGTTACATCATACACATCGCCGATGTTGGAAGCGTCCAGGGCCAAATCCAAGTTAACCGTGATCAGATTCAAGGCGGCTGTGTTGGCCAGAGTTTCGGGAGGGGTGGCGGTTCCGTCATCCCCGTAGATGCGCAAGTCTTCGTCGACCACTGTGCTCCATCCCACACTGTTGCCCGCAAGGAAGTACCCGGCGGCTTCGGCCGCACCAATGAACGTCACGCCCGAAGCACCACTTCTGCCCGCGAGGCGCAAGTCCAGCTCGTAGGAATCGACATCATAACTCCCTGTGAACTGGATAGTCAGCGTGAGGGAATCCGACGCGTCGAGGTAATCTACGATCTTGTCAGGCACGGTGACGACTATCCCAGCCGACGCGACTCCCGACATCACCATAACAGCAACAACAGCAATTCCAGTCTTTCTCATAAGAATTTCTCCTAGGCTCTTTGTACCCCCGGGGAAACATCGTTTGCGGCGATTCCGGTCAAGACCGGTATTGTCGTGTCTATCGTGGCCGCCACCGACACCAACAGGTCCGACGTAAAGGGGATCTTAATGTCCACTGGCAGAGCAGTAGCCGGCTCGGTGGCCGTCAACTTCGGTCCGGCGATCTCCGCATCTACCGTTCTGAGCGGTGGCGGTGGCGGTGGCGGTGGCGGTGGCGACATCGTCACCGACTCACCGACCCACTGTTCCCGCAAAGTGGCCAGCAGCCCGAGATCAAGGGGAGCAACTGTCGGGGTAAGAGTGAGCGACGGAACGCCCGCTTTGACTGGCTGGGTCGGCGCTTCCACACCCGAATCAACGACGAGTGCTTCGGTCGTTGGGGCCAGCGTCGTCATTGCACCGAGCGGCGCTGTCGGTTCGCCAGCCGGTAGCTCGTCCCCAAGATGGCTTCGTACATTGCGCCAGTCGGGTGTCCGAATATTCCCGCTACCGTCCAAGTCCATGAAGACCGAATAGCTGGGGTCGTCGGGAGTGGCCCCCAGCTGCGCCCGAGCGGCGCGCCAGTCGGGGGTTCGCACCTGGCCGCTCTGGTTCACATCTCCCGGCAGGACATTGAGCCTGAACTGGAAGTCACCGCCTTCCACCCCATTACCTGACGGGAACGTGCTGCTGCCATCGCTCCATTCACCATCAAGCCGATTCCCAGCCATGTCCGTCACGTCGTCCGATAATGCCAGCAACAGCTTGTCAGCCGCCACCGGAGCTGAAAGCGTCCAGGTGGCCGTCCAGTTGCCGCTGTCATAGTTGAAGCCCGCAATCGCGTAGTCCGCCACGCTCACGCCGTGGATGCTCAGATCGCCCTCTGAGACATTCACATTCGCACTGAAGACGATCTTGACCTGGTCGATGTTCGTCCAAGGCAATGTTGTCAGTTGATTAACTCCAGCGGGAATCGAGTATCCTTCGCCGAAAAGTTCAGAAAAGAAACTGGCGTCCCAGGAAGTCGAACTGACAAGCACATGGCTCACGGTTGAGACGTCGTCACTGACGATGGTCACCGTGTCGCTGCTCGGCGTGCCGATGTAGTAGTAGGCCGCGCCAGCGGCGAGAGTCAGAATGACGGCCTCGTCACTCTCGATGTCGCTGTCGTCGACCGGGGTGACGGTGATGACCGCGGAACTCTGCCCGTCGGGGATGGCCACCGAGCCGCCGGTAGTGACCGGTCCATGCACCGTATTTGCTCTAATGACAAAGTCATCAATAA
>JAJRYB010000113.1 GCA_024275995.1 Planctomycetota bacterium
CTGAGAACGCTCTCCAGCGAGAAGCTCGCAGCCATTCTCAACGAAATGCCGCCCGACGATCGCACGGAGCTTCTGGAGGAGTTACCCGGCGAGTTGGCCCAGAGGCTGCTCGCCAATCTTCGTGGCGACGAATTGAAGATCGCCCGAAGCCTGCTGGCCTACCCGGCCGACAGTATCGGCCGGCTCATGACGCCCGAATACGTCGCCGTTCGCAGCGACTGGGACGTCGAGACGGTCCTGGCGCACCTCCGCAGCGTCGGCGAGAAAGTCGAAACGCTGAACGTTATCTACGTGGTGGACGAGCACGGAAAGCTGCTGGACGAGCTGTCGCTGGAACGCCTGGTGCTCGCTTCGCCCGATCGCAAAATCAGCGAGCTGATGGACAAGCAGACGGCGTATCTTCAGGCGACGGACGATCAGGAGGCCGCCGTCGAACTGTTCAAAAAATACGATGCGGTGGCACTTCCGGTGGTGGACCAGCGTGGGACGCTGGTGGGAATCGTAACGCACGACGACGCGATGGACGTAGCCGAGGAGGAGAACACCGAGGACATGCAGAAGATGGCCGGGATGAACGCGCTGGAGCACAGCTACTTCTCCACGAGCTATTTCGGCATGCTCCGCAAGCGTCTGCCCTGGCTGGCGCTGCTGCTCGGCGCGCAGTTGCTGACAACCGTGGCGCTGACGCAGTTTCACGCCCAGGCGCTGCCGATGTTCGCCGTGCTGGTGATCTTCATGCCGCTGATCAACTCACCCGCGGGAAACGCCGGTTCGCAGATGGCGGGGCTTATGATTCGCGGGCTGGCGGTAGCGGAAGTGGACCTGGCCGACTGGTGGAGGGTCCTGCTTCGGGAAACCGCGCGCGGGCTTACGCTCGGGGTGATACTGGCGATCGTCGGGTTCGCAGCCGCGATGATTTTCGCGAGCGCCATCGACACCGCCCCCTACCTGCCAGGGCAGATCGCCGTTTCCGTCGCCATCGCCATGCTCGTCATGGTGACGTTGGCGAACCTCGTCGGGAGCATGCTTCCATTCTTCTTCAAACGCGTCGGGCTGGACCCTGCCGTAACGTCCGGACCGTTCATCGCCTCGATGATGGACATATCGGGGATCCTGATTTACTTCGCCATCGCCCAGGTGGTGCTGCACGCCGTGGATTGAAAGCCAAAATGAAGAAAAAGAACGATTCCAAGTCGCCGGCGGACCTCGTCCGTCCCGTCAAGGCATACAAGAACGCCGCGTTTTTGAATAGTCCGGACGCACGGACGATCCGCGTACTGTGCGAGTTCGTCGAACCTCACAGCCGCTTCCGCAAACAGCACGTAGGCAACACGGTGGTGTTCTTCGGATCGGCGAGGACGCTTCCTGCCACAGAGGCGCAGAACAATCTCCGCGAGCTGGAGCGATCTTCGCCCTCCGGACCGAAGAAAAAAGCCGCACACGAGAAGCTTTTGTCAGCGGCGCGCAGGGACGTCCGGATGAGCCGCTACTACGAGGACGCCAGAGCGCTGGCGCGTCGTCTGACGGAATGGTCGCTGACGATCAGCCCGCCCAGCAAGCGATTCGTCATCTGTTCCGGCGGTGGCCCGGGAATAATGGACGCCGCGAACCGCGGCGCCGCGGACGCCGGTGGAAAGAGCGTCGGGCTGAACATTTCCCTTCCGTTCGAGCAGACGCCCAACGAACACCAGACGCCGGACCTGAGCTTCGAGTTTCACTATTTCTTCATTCGCAAGTTCTGGTTCGTGTACCTCGCCAAGGCGCTGGCTGTGTTCCCCGGCGGGTTCGGGACGATGGACGAGTTGTTCGAGCTGCTCACGCTGATCCAGACGGGCAAGACGCACAAGTACATGCCGATCGTCGTTTACGGCAGCGAGTTCTGGCGCGACGTGATCGATTTCGACGCCCTGGTGGAGCGCGGCGTAATCAGCCCGGAGGACATGGACCTGCTGCGATTCTGCGATACGGTGGACGAAGCCTTCGATTATTTGAAAGACGAGCTGACGGAGTACTACCTCAACGGCAGGAAAAAGGGGTAGTCGTCCGGCATCGGTCGGCGTTTTCCCTTGTGGATGCGTCGCCGGCGGTGCTAAACTCACAGGGAAGGTTGAGACGAAAAATGCCTGTTAGCGCAAATCAATTCACGAACGTGCTGGGGTGGTTCGGCCTGCCAGGGCACTGGGAAGCGATCATCATTATCCTGGCGATCCTGCTGCTGTTCGGAGGAAAGAGACTTCCGGAACTGGCGAAGGGATTGGGTCGGGGCCTGCGTAACTTCAAGGAAGAATTCGACGGTAAGAAGGCTGAAAGCGAAGATACGTCCGAAGACGCTGAAGGCGAAGACGCGCCCGAAGACGCTGAAGGTGAAGAAGCCGATTCCGACGAAGGCAACAAGATGAAAGACTGACCGGTCTTCCGGCGGTCGGGTGCCGCGGTCGGCGCTACCGAAGCTTTACCGGCGCGAACGCTTTCGCATCGACAACCACGCCAGCAGAACGCCCAGTTCGTACAGCAGCCACATCGGAATCGCCAGCGACAGTTGGCTGAAGGGGTCCGGAGGGGTAAGCAGCGCCGCGAAGATCAGCAGCGAGATGACGACGTGCCGACGGTAGTGATTCAGTGAAGATACCTTCACGAGACCCATCCTCGCCAGTGCCAGCACGACCAGCGGCGTCTGGAAACCAACGCCGAAAACAAGCATCATCGTCGTCATGAATCCGACGTAGTCCTGGAAGCGTATCTGCGGATCAAGCCCCATCCATGTGGCGAACCCAATGAAGAACTTCAGCATATACGCGCTGAACACCAGCAGGAACAGCAGCGCTCCGGCGACGAACAGGCCCACCGATGCAGGTAAGGCCCACAGCACCGCACGTCGTTCACGCGGATACAACCCGACGGAAACAAACCGCCAGATGTGGTAGAACACCCACGGCGAGGAAAGCAGCAGCCCGGCGATCAGAACGATTTTCAGATACGTGGTGAACCCTGCGGTCACTTCCAGCAGTTTCAGCTCCGGCTGGAGGTTCATATCGACCATTACCCTGTCGAACGGCCGGCGGAGGAGTGGCAGGAGTTCCTGGCCGAATATCGCGGAGACGCCTATGGCGACAATCAGCCCCACCAGGGCGTAGATCACCCGGCGGCGAAGTTCATCGAGGTGTTCGCCGACGGTTATTTTCGGATCGTGTCGCTCTTCGTCGCGTGCCACGCCGGGAGTATATCACATCGGCCTCTCCCGTCCCATCGCAGCCGGGGGAAGGAGTTTACTCCAGAATTCATCGCAACGATCCGATAACAACCACAGGAACCCTTGCCCGCACGCTCTCGTCGTGACGGGGGCCTTTTTGCGGGTAACGCGACTTTTTCGCATTCTTTACAGAAGACCACGGGTTTACTCGTGGATGAATTTTCGTTTTCACGGAGACTTTCGGACGATGAACATCAGAACGCTAAGCCTCGCCAAGGGCGGACAGAAGTACCTGTTCCGCTACGGGTCCGGAAGCGAGGATGAGATCATGGACGAAATCATGCGCCTGGCGGACGACACGAGGAACAACCTCGACTGGCTCGATGCCGCAACGCTCGGGTTTCAGGTCGCCCAACACGCAGCCGTCGATTGTCTCTCCGCGGCCGACCCGGTGGACGAATCGCCGGAGGAATAACCTCCGCCTCCCGGCACATCGGAACATGCAGCCACTGCCGATCATCTCGCGCTTTTTGGACTATCTCGACGGCCAGCGTAATTTCTCCGCGCACACGGTTCGCTCTTACAGCGGGGACCTCGTGCAGTTCTGCCGGTTCCTTGCCGCAGGTCTCTGCGCCGACGGAGCGGAGGGATTACCATCCGGCGAGGCGCCTTCGCTGGAGAAGTTTCCGGAAACTTCCGATGTGCCACCCAAGGCGCTGACGCGACGAATCCTGGGTATAACTCCTACGGACGTGCGTGCGTACCTTGCCGCGATGCGAAATTCGGAGTATTCCAAGTCCACAATCGCCCGGAAACTCGCGACGCTCCGCAGCCTCTACAAGTACCTCGTGCGAATCGGGGAAATCGAGGCGTCGCCTCTCAGCGTGATCCGCACTCCCAGGCAGGACAAGCCACTACCAAAATTCCTGGACGTGCAGCAGGTCGAAGCGCTGCTCAACGCCCCGGACCCATCGACGCTTACCGGCTCGCGCGATCGGGCAATCCTGGAGACGATCTATTCATCCGGGCTGAGGATCGGCGAGCTGGTGAGCCTGAACGTGGAGGACCTCGACGAGTTCTCCGAAGTGCTTCGCATCCGCGGAAAAGGTAAGAAGGAACGCCTCGTGCCACTGGGTAGCAAGGCCGTCGCCGCTATCGACGCCTATCGCAAGCAGCGCTGCCGTCTCGCCACAGCCGGGCGCGGGCCCCTGTTCATCAACAAGTTCGGAAAGCGATTATCGGACAGGTCGATCCGACGGAAGCTCGACGAGTATCTGCTGGCTGCGGGCATCCCGCTGAATATAAGCCCGCACACGCTGCGGCACAGTTTCGCAACGCACATGCTCAATGCCGGCGCCGACCTGCGAAGCGTGCAGGAAATGCTGGGACACGCCAGCCTGTCCACCACGCAAATATACACGCACCTTACCACCCGCCGACTCAAGGAAGTCTACGATAAGGCACATCCACTCGCCCGCGCTGAGAACCTGTCCAAATAGCTGGGCTGACGTAACCAGCTGCACAATGATAGCGTAGTTTGCGGCCAACCCGCAACCACATTTCCGTTTGCATTTGTTCATGCTAGCCACGCGGCGCAAGCCCGTGGATTAAAAAAGCTGTAAATGAAATGGAGTCCCTTCGGGACGATTCGCGTTGGAAATGAATCGCCCTTGAGGGGCTCTGCCGGTTGAAGATCGTCCGATTTCTACGCCCTTTCAGGCGTGGCTAACATGATTCGCCCTACGGGCTCCCAACTACGGACTACCGACTACTAACTGTTCGCGGCGAATGTAGTTTCTTGTATGAAAAGCGGTTGCCTGTCAGGGGTTCCCCTTTTGCGCGCTCAAAATGTCCAGCGGACCCTCAAAACGACACGAAAAATGAATTTTTTTATCCCCTGCCTGAATAAGAACTTGCGCACATCACTTTTCGAAAAGTTACCCTTTCGGGTGGTCAAAACGTGGGTATTGGCCCAAGTATGGAGGCGCGTGCTACGCGCGCTGAGGTTGCTTGACAATTAAAGAACGAAAAACCGACACAGAGGAACAGAGGGAAATGAGGTTTAAAAACAAAGCAAAGCGTTTTTTAATTTCTCTGAATCTCTGTATCTCTGTGTGTAATAAGAC
>JAJRYB010000114.1 GCA_024275995.1 Planctomycetota bacterium
ATCAAGGCAGGGAAGACTATCGGGCGAAACGATCCCTGCCCGTGCGGTTCCGGCAAGAAGTACAAAAAATGCTGTGGATAGGCGTGATCTCCGTGCAGGGGTTTCGACTGTAACGGGGCGGGCCGATTTGCTAAACTACCTGCCGGCGGGTTGCATTGGTAACGCGAAGGCCAATAAGGACAAAACATGGACACGCACAAGACGTGCAAACTCGCACTTGAAGACGGGCTGGTGTTTACCGGCAGATGTTTCGGCGCGTCGGGGACGGCCGAGGGCGAAGTGGTTTTCAATACGGGAATGTCCGGATACCAGGAAGTCCTCACGGACCCGTCCTACGCCGGGCAGATCGTCACGATGACCTACCCGCTGATCGGCAACTACGGCGTGAACGCCGAGGACGTCGAAAGCCTTGATCGTCACGTTCAGGTCCGCGGATTCGTCATACGCGAGCTTTCACCGGTGGTGAGCAACTTCCGATCGAACGACTCGCTGGGGGCGTATCTCTCAGCCGCCGGAATAATGGGTCTTGCGGAGGTGGACACCCGCGCGCTTACGCGACACATTCGCACCGCGGGCGCCATGAACGGCCTGATGAGCACGGAAATTTCCGACGACGCGGAGCTTGTCGAGCGCGCGAAGGCGATTCCGTCGATGAAAGGCGCCGATTACGTCAAGACCGTTACGCCTGCCGAAGCCTACGATTGGCCCGACGGATACGAAAGCCCGTTCGCCCAGGCGCACCGCGATCACGGGAAGAAGGTTTACGACGTCGTCGCCGTCGATTGCGGCGCGAAGACGAACATTTTTCGCAACCTCGTAGAATGCGGCTGCAACGTGCACGTCGTGCCTGCGAGAGCCTCGGCGGGGGAGATACTCGCACGAAAACCCGACGGCGTGTTTATCTCCAACGGTCCCGGCGACCCGCAGGCGGTTACGTACACGATCGACATGCTCGAAGAACTGCTCGGGAAGGTTCCGATCTTCGGGATATGCCTGGGCCATCAACTTCTGACGTGGGCTCTCGGAGGAAAGACGTACAAGTTGAAGTTTGGACATCGCGGCTGTAACCAGCCCGTTCGCAACGAGGCGACCGGAAAGGTGGAGATCACGTCTCAGAACCACGGTTTCGCCGCCGACGCCGATTCGCTCGCCAGGAGCGGCGCTACGATCACGCACGTGAACCTGAACGATGGGACGGTGGAGGGATTCACGCACCTGGACAAGGCGTTGTTCAGCGTCCAATACCACCCGGAGGCCTCGCCCGGTCCGCACGACGCCACGTACCTGTTCGACTGCTTCCGCAGCATGATGGAGACCGGTTCGGCGCCGAGCCCCCGGGACATGCACGCCGCACAGGAAAAGCTCGCCTGCGCGGGTCGGCAGGCGTAACGCTGACGGAGAGATGTCCCCACAGGGTATATTGTTTCTTTGGTGATAAGGGGTTAGAATAACACCATGGACTTTGGCGTTTCACACGATCGTCGTGACGAAAGCCCTGATGGCAAGGCGCGTTGGTTCAAGTCTCTGCCCCTTGCTGAGCGGATGGAGATATTCTGCTCCGTGACCGACCTGGCGCTGACGCTCCGGCCCGAACTCGCCGAGAAGGGGATTCCGGACAATGCTGAACAGGCTCAAGGACGTATTCGCGTTCTTCGAATCGCATGAGGTTCGGTACGTCGTAATCGGCGGAATCGCCGCGATTTTACATGGCGTGCCGCGATCTACGTTCAATCTGGACATCCTTATCGAGGCTACTGAGGAGAACGCCGAGCGCTTGCTGGCCGCCCTGTCGGAGGCGGGTATGGGCACCGCTTCAATGACATCGCCGCAGGAAATCGTGGACAATGCCATCACGATTTTCCAGGACCGCATTCGTCTGGACGTACAGACCGTAACGCCGGGGATTGCTTTCGAGGATGCATGGAGACGCCGAATCACCATGAACTATCAGGGGCAGGACTTTTTCGTCCTTCGCAAGGAAGATGTCATCGCCACGAAACTAGCTGCCGGACGGGACGTGGACCTGGAAGACGTTCGCTTGCTCCGGCTGGGTGACGAGAAACAAAACGATCCCCGGCGATGACTTCCCAAACATCCGATCCACATTCTCGCCATCGCGAAGTGCCCAAGGCTCTTGCCTGCATGGTGGTTTCCATCTTCTTTTTCGGCGGCGTTCCGGTATTTCTCCGGCACCTGACGAATTACCTGGATTCATGGACCGTCAACGCGGTGCGGTATTTGACGGCTGCGCTGTTCTGGCTGCCGTTTGTGTTGATTTTGAACAGGCGCCGCAAGGTGATGTGTCCCGTTCGCCCGAAGCGAAGCATCTGGCTTGCCGCCCTGATTCCGGCGGTCTTTAACACCGTAGGGCAGGTGGGATGGGCTGCGTGCCCGTATTACGCCGAAGCGTCCACGATAGGGTTCGTTATCCGCTCGTCCTTTCTTTTCACGGCGATCTACGGCCTGATCCTTATCCCCGCGGAGCGAGTGTTGGCGCGCAGGCCATGGTTCCTTTTCGGAACGGTCGCGAGCATGAGCGGGATCGTGCTGATGTACGTCGAAAAACTCTCCGGCGGTGCTGGAATCGGAACCGGCGCCGTCGGAATGTCTCTGATTCTCGGCACGGCTGTGTTCTGGGGAGGCTACTCCGTAGCGGTGCGAAAGTGCCTGGCGGGATACCCGCTGCGCCTGGCGTTTGGAGTTGTCAGCCTCTACACCGCCGGGGCGCTGGTGATCCTGGCGCTTCTTCTGGGAGATTTCCAAAGGCTCGGCACGCTGCCCGCGAGAGAGTGGGTCCTGCTGCTTTCCTCGGCGATGGTGGGAATCGCGCTGGGGCACGTGCTTCTGCACCGCGGTATTCACGGGCTTGGACCGGTGCTCGCCAGCGGAATGGGCATGCTCCAGCCTTTTGTGACGTATCTCGCAGCCGCCGTCTTCCTGTCCGAAAGCATGACCGCCACGCAATGGGTCGGCGGACTTACCGTCGTCGCCGGCGGATTGATGCTCGTGGAAGCCAAGGCTCGCTTTCTCCACAAGCGCGGCGTTCTGGACGACACCCGGCCTTGAGCCGATTGCCTCCTACAGAAGATACGAGCTTGAGTTTTGAGACCCCAGCAAGCGTCCGGTAGTCCCGGTCGCACTGCACCAGCGACGCCTTATTGACAATTGCGCAGGCTGCGATGATGCAATCTACCGAGTTCCGAACGGTTTTTCCCGCTCGCTTCGCTGCCCGATAAATCTCCGCAGCCAGTTCGTAGGCCACCCTGGTAGTTGGAAGGAACAGAAGTGCATCCAGCGAACGCTTCACGCGGCGATATTGGTTACGGTCATCGATCCCCTGGAGTATCTCGGTCAGGACCATCCCGCAGATGCACAGATCCTCGTCATTTTTCAATGCCGAGGCGAGCCAGCGTGTTTCCGCCGAATGGGTTCCCCGGAAAAAATCGATCCAGACACTGGTGTCGACCAGGATCACCAGTCACCCCTTCCGCGGCGCATGGAGGCCAGGTCTCCGCTCCAGTTTACGGAGCCTCGCAGCTTCAGGATGTCGCGCTGGCGTCGATGTCGAACCAATTCGCGCAATGCGTGATCGACAAGGTGACGCATAGTTGTAATTCCCGTAGCCTTCTTCGCCCGATCCAACAGGGCCTCGTCTACAACCATATTCGTGCGTTTCATCTGTCATCTCCGATAAGTGCATACACATTATATTCGGTAATATGTGTATCGCCAACCAGTTTTTTCAGAACCAACCGTGCTCTTCATCGTGCGAATCAGTCGCTTGTCCTCTGCCAGGCGGGCGGATTTTCGAGCTTGTGGAGCATTTCGCCCGCCTTGGGAACGTAAAGGCGATCGGGGCGATCCTGCCAGTCGGAGGGGTCTATCGTACAAGGGTCGCGATAGCCGAGATTGACCTTCCGGCAGCGGTCCTCGGGAATCCCCGTCGCCAGCGTAACGGTGATCCGCGGTTTCTCCACACCGTTTTCGTACGTGCCGATTCCCTTTACGTGTGTCGAGTGGGCAAGTACGCCCCAGGGATGGTGCTTGTATGCGTCCCACTGGGCGACGAAGTAGTCCCGCGTGTGGTAACCGATCTCGTCGATCACCAGGCCGTGCGTGTACGATATCTCGGTAATGTGCGGGGCGTAGATTATCAGCTCGCCTCCGTCGGCGACGACCGGCTCCATTTTGTACATGCACTTGCCGGCGGTCCATATGTCGTCGTACATCTCCGGCGCGCGTGCCAGGACGGATTCATACGCTCGTGGGCATCGCACTACGTGGAGCCTCTGCGAGAGTTCCACTGCGGACGACCAGGCGCCGCGGACATCGCCGAAGTACAGGCCGGCGAGGTCGCTTCCTTTTACGACCAGGCACAACGCGCGTTTCTCGACGCTTATCATGTCGGCCGCCGCGGCCAGCGTAGCGCGAACGGGCGTGTCCTTCGTTCCGATAATCTTCGGGCAGGTGATGATAGCGCCCAGCCAGTGGAAGAAGTTCAGCAGCTCCGGGCCGCTGATTCCGGGGAAAAAATACTTGTCCCCGCCGGAGAAACCCACCACCTCGTGCGGAAAGACCGGCCCGACGACAAGCAGCAGGTCGTAGCCCATCACCTTCCGGTTGATCGTCACGTTCACGTCCATCGAGAAGCGTCCCCGCGTGATGCGTCCGATGCTCTCGGCGCTCAGCGTGCCGATTTTCGCCAGCGCGGAAGGGTTGTCCCACTCGTGGTTGAACACGTCCGATCCGGGAAGAACTTCGCCCATGCAGCCCGGCGATATCCCAAGGAGTTTCTCCAGGCGTTCCATCGGTAGCGGGGGGTGTGTGCCCAGGGCTACGAGAAAATCCAGCTTCTTCGCCGCCGGCGCCAGTGCGGCATGCAGTTCTCGCGCTATCTTCGGCAGCGGGCAGGAGCGCGTGTGGTCCGGGATAATCACCAGGATGCGCTTGCCGCTGGGCGCTATGTCCTCGGCGGCGCGCCCGATGACGCCGCGCAGTTGTTCGTCGCTCACGAAACTTTCCGTACCGCCATGTCCGATAATGCTCATCTTTTCCAGTAAACGCGAAAAAGGTCGCGGACGCAATACCGATACCGCAGTTGCTTTCGCCGTGCGGGAGGCAATAGAATCATCTGCATGGAAGTAGTTCACGTCACACACGAGGCGGTGGAAAAGATCGGCGGAATCGGCGCCGTGATAGCGGGGCTGGTAACCGCCGACGCCTACGCCGAAAACGTTTCCCGGACGGTCCTGCTGGGTCCGCTGCTGGACACGGACAATCCCATCGAAAAGCGACTCGGCGAGGGCGGGACGGTCCTTTACAGCTCACTGGACGCTGTCGCCGAGCCGCAATTGGCGCAGAAGTTCCGCGCGATCGAGCGGACGTACGACGTGGGGATAATCTATGGCCGGCGCAAGGTTATCGAGCCTTGCAACGCAAGGCAGGTCGAAGTCGAAGTGCTCCTGGTGGACGTGTTCCACTGCAATCCGGACCGCCTGAGCCTGTTCAAGGGGGAGCTGTTCAGGAAGTTCGCCGTGCCTTCCCACGAGTTCGAGAAGGTCTGGGAATACGAGCAGTACGTCCGCCTGGCAGAGCCCGGCTTCGAGGCGCTCAAGGCGATAGGTTGCGACGGCGACGAAAAACAGCTCGTTCTTCTGGCACACGAATACATGGGCATGCCGCTGGCACTCAAGGCGAACCTGGACGGGGCGCCCAACATCCGGACAGTTTTCTACGCGCACGAGGTGGCGTCGGTACGTCCTGTCGTCGAAGAAAGCCCCGGCCACGATACCATGTTCTATAACGTGCTGGAGCGGGCGGGCGATAGCGATCGGACGTGCGAGGACATTTTTCCGCAGGTGTTCGGGAACTTCAAGCATCCGCTGGTCAAGGCTGCACGCTATTGCGATCACGTATTCGCCGTGGGCGATTACATCGAATCAGAGCTGCGGTTCCTGGACCCGCACTTCCGCACGATGAAATTCGATCTCGTGTACAACGGAATTCCAGCCGAGCGGATCGAAATCGATGACAAGCGCGCCGGCAAGGGGCGCCTTCGGCAATATGCCGAAAACCTGCTGGGTGTCCGACCGACGTGGATATTTACGCGCGTAGCCCGCCCGGTGCTCAGCAAGGGAGTCTGGCGGGATATGGGTCTCTGTCACCATCTCGAGAGACTCCTTGCCAAACGCGGCGAAACGGCGGTCTATTTCATGCTCGGAACGCTCGCAGGCCAGCGGAGACCGAGGGACGTGCTGCACATGGAACGCGCGTACGGCTGGCCCGTCACGCACGAAGAAGGATACCCCGACCTCTGCGGTGGAGAGGAGGTCGTGGGATACAATTTCGACGACTTCAACCGCCATCACGAAGCGATCCGCGCGGTGTTCGTCAATCAGTGGGACTTCAACCGACGGGTGTGCGGGATGAGAATGCCGGAAGATATGACCTTCGCCGACCTGCGGCGAGGATCGGACCTGGAGTTCGGCCTCAGCGTCTACGAGCCGTTCGGAATAAGCCAGTTCGAGGCGCTGACGTTCGGGGCGCTGTGCGTCGTGTCCAATGTTTGCGGCTGCATGGGCTTCGCCAGACGCAGCGCGGCAGCGGCAGGGCTTTCGTTCGACGAGAACATTATAGAGGCGGACTTCCTTGACCTGCCTGCCTGCGGGGGTATCGACGAGTTGGTCGGAATGTCCATGTCGCAGCGGGAGAAAGTCGAATCACGCGAGGCGAAACGCCTGGCGAAGATGGTCGATAAACTCCTGCCCAGGAGCGATAAGGTGATGCTCGCGAGAATCGAAAGCGGATACGAACTCGCACGCAACATGAGCTGGGAGCACGTCGTAAGGGACTATTTCCTGCCCAGCCTTGGCAGGACGATATCCTGAAAAAACGGTTGATTACTGGGCTTGCTGATGTAAAATATCTCCAATGGCTTTCGCGCCGGAATGGCCGCGTTATCCATGGGAGATAATATTATGAAATCTCGCACTTTGGCGTGCAGGCGGGGCAGGGGCGGCGGCGGGTTTACTCTTATCGAACTGCTCGTGGTGATCGCGATTATAGCGCTGCTCGTGTCGATACTCGTCCCGTCGCTCAGCGGCGTCCGGGGACTTGCGCAGCGGGTCGTCTGCCAGACCCAGCAGAAACAATTTGCCACGGCTGCGAGTCAGTACCAGTTGGATTACAACGATGCTTTTCCACCATTTTATGGCGCGCATTCAGGCGAGACCCCAAGGCCACTATGGTATGAAAAGGAACTTCTGGGCGAGTATTTCGGGGAGGATGTAGGCGAAATCGGGGTATTCGATCCGCCGCCGAAAGACAGCCGGCTGCGCTGTCCAGCCAAGGCGGTGCGGTACGCGCCCGCTTCTTCCGGAGAAAACGCCGGACCGGATTATTCCTGGATTCGCTATAACGTTAAAATGGCCGGCGATACATGGTGGAAGTACTATCGCACTACGGATTCCAGCACGGTATACAGCACGCGTGGCCCGAGGATGGGCGAGATCACGACGCCTCTCGAGGCACTGGTGATTTTCAGTGACGGAACGGTGAACTACTTCTGGTGGGTTTCGCAGCTCGAGGTGCCCCCAAGCATCCAGTGGTATCTTCCACACCTCCAGGAAATCCGCCATCTCGGAGGTGCGAACTTTACCGTCGCCTACGGGAGCACCATTTGGTTGAGCGAGGAAAAGGTCGACGAACTCAACCTCGGCGGCAACCTGACCGCCAAGCCGTACCGGTAAACTGCTGCCGGAAGTACACGCGGGCGACGTCGCCACCTGCACGATTATTCTTATGTCTTCGGAGGAAGAATAATACCGGGCAATTCGTCAAGAGTCGCGATCTCCCGTTTCGGCATCGCCTCGAAAGGTGAATAAGCATTCCATAATTGATGGACTGGATAATGTACACAGAAGGGGTCAATAGCACTCAGGTCTCGAGCAACTAAAAAACAAAAAGGGCGGCCGGGACTTCCCACTTCATCCGCGACCCCTTCGAAACGTCGGGCCAACTGCTCGGATTCTATAACGGCTTCGGACCTCATCCGAAGAAACACAGATTCTTCCGCTTCTTCCAAAGTGGCCTCAACCCAGAATGCATCGATGGGGTCGGATCCCCACTTCTTGTTGCGAAAGTCGCATTCACGCCAGAAATATCGAACAATCATGAGTGTCTCATCAAGAGGATATTCCATTTCCGCTCATGTCGATTATACACACATGTCTGCTGCATGTTCAGGTGTGACATCCAACATCAGACTTTTAGTTTTTGGACGTGTGGCCGAAGTGCCGCCTCCAACCGGATCATGGTATCAACCATTATTTCGTGAATCGTGGGCCACTTGTCTTCGTCATCTCGCCATCCGCCCTCTGTAATCTGTTTGAGGATGCGGCAGCACCGTGTTCCCTCTTGGTTCCGCCACTCAAGCTCACTGCCGAAGGCCGTCTCCACTTCTGCTTTTGCAGCGATCAGTTGATCAAAGATAGCTTTGTTTTCCTCTTCCGCACCCTTCCCGCGATCAATGCACAATTCCACTCTGGTGCCGTGCTTTATCACAACGTAGTAATATCCTAATCCACCGATTCCTGCTGTCGTTCCTAGCCAGTTGAAATCTGTGGGAGAGATTGTGGCGCAGTAGTGTCCCGTTAAGAACGCTTTGATTTACGATAACGGATTAAAGATTATGATGTTATACGATTATTACATCGGTATCGATTTCAATTCTCCGCCGGCATTATGCTGTTGTTCTGAACAAGG
>JAJRYB010000115.1 GCA_024275995.1 Planctomycetota bacterium
ATTTCCTTCTCGCGCGTGATATCGTGCAGGACCGCCACAACGCCGGAGACTTCCTCGTTCGGCGTTACGACGCAACTCAGCGTGATGCTGAACGTCCGGGGCGAGCCTTTCTGGTCGAGGCTGTGTTCCACGACCTTCCGCGTGAAGCTCCTGCCGTGATTGCGCGTTTCGCGAACCAGGCGCACGAGCGTACCGTCCGAAATAATCCGGTCGATATTCTTGCGCATGCTCCCGGCGAGTTTGAAACGAAGCAGCTTTTCGGCCGCCTCGTTGGCAAGGATCAATTCGTCGAAACGGTTCGTGACGATCACCGCGTCCGAAATCGAGAAAATGATCGCCTCGGTGTGATGCTTCTCGGCGGCGGCGATACGGGACTGTATCTGCAACTCGCGATTCTCCGAGCGGAGCTGGTCGACCCTCGCTCGAATGGTCGTGAGAAAATCGTTCAACGGCTGGGTTATCTCGGTGAGTTCGTTTCCCCCCTTCACCATCACCAGGCCCAGTTCCCTGGATTCGGTCATCTGGCGAAGCTGCCTGGCGATCGTTCCGACCGCACGGTGCACGCTCCTCCAGAAGACGAGCATCACCAGCGTCGTCAGGGCGGCCACGAGGCCCACTATCAGGTACATCAGGGCGGAATTGGGCACGCTGTATCCGCGCATCGCCATCGACGTGGCATAATACGAAGCACCGGCCCCGAGAGATATCAGGGCCATGCTCGCAAGTCCAAGTCGCTTGGCGATAGTCACAAGCTCCTCCTGTTTCCTGTCTTTCCTGCCGGTAGTAATGGCGCATCGCTCGATGCGCTTCTCCGCCGGTCAGTTCACTTTCGAAATTTTCTGAATACCGATCCCGGTGAGCAGTTCCCGGGCGAGCTTGTTGCCCGGTTCTACCCTGATCGCCGCGGCGTAGCTCCGTCGCGCCTCGGCAATGTTGCCCACAGCCGCGTAAGCACGCCCAAGCAGGCAGTACACCATCGAACTGTCGTCGTACCGGATTACCGCGCCGTTGAGCACGCCGATCGCCAGCCGAGCCTGGTCGTTCCGGATCAACGCGTAAGCGAGCAGCATCGTGGCGTCCAGGCGATTCGGGGAAATCTCCAGCGCCCTGCGCGCCGAGAGAATGGCGCGAGGGGTGTCACGCAGCGCCATCGCCGCCTTGGCGAGGTTGGTCCATACACCCGCGTCCAAGGGCTTGAGTTCGATGGCTACCTGGTACGTATCGCGAGCGTCCCTGGCGCGTCCCAACGCAAGGTAGCAGTCGCCCAGCATCGCATATACCCACACGGGCGACTTGTCGGTCTGGTCTTTCAGAAGGTTGTTCAAGGACTGCTTCGCCAAACGATACTGGCCGGCGAAAAACTGCATCTTCGCCAGGGCGCGCTTGTAGTAAATGTTCTTCGGAGAGAGATCCAAAGCCTGCTGATAATGCTCCGCAGCCTGCTCCCATTCCTTGCGCATCGCGGAAATCCGACCCGCCATCTCGAACAAGGCCGGATCGCTCTCCGCCAGCGCCAGATAACTCTCGACGTAGATCTGCGCCTCGCGAATGCGATTCAGCGCCACGAGCACCTCCGCAGCCGCCGTGACGGGCGCAAGGTTCTTCGGATCAAGTGCGTGCGCCCGACGGTAAGAGAGAAGCGCGTCTTCCAGGCGGCCCTGCTTCTCGCGAGCTATGCCGGTCAGGTAAAGCAGCCTGGGCAATTCGCCCTTGCGATTGCGAATCTTGTCGAACTCCACGATGGCAAGAGCGTAGTGCCCTTGCTCGATGTAGACCTTGCCCAGGAGAATCCTCGCCTCGGTGTGCTTATCATCCAGCCTGAGGGCTTCCCTGAGCTTGGCGCGAGCCTCCTTGAGCTGGCCGCTCCTGTAGTGCTCCTTGGCAATACCGAAGAGTATCTGTGCCCGCGCGAAGTGCCACCGCTTGAAGGCCTCGACCTTCGCCTCGGGAACGCTCTGCTGGTTGCACCCGACAAAAATGCCCAGAAGAACGGCCGTTATGGTTACCGCGTGAAAACTTTTCATTATCCTACTCCCGCTGTTGAAGCTTTACCAAGTTTTCGCAGACTGCCCAAATTGACATAGGTGTCTAAAAAAACTACCGTTACGCTTGCTACGATCCCTCGGCTTTCTTCTCCGCGGAGTTTGTATCAACCCGCATGATCTTTTTATCGGCAGGTGGCGCATCGGTCTTAATTACCCGTCTTTTTATGGGCTTGCGCACGGGGGTAACCGGGTCCACGAACCTTTCGGACATATTGAACTTCTTGCGAACGTCCGGATCGACGTTTTGGAACCTCATCGGACGGTCCGGAGGAATGATCCTCTCTCCGGGCTTTCCGAGTTCCTGCATGATCATCCGCTGGATGACGTACTTCGTGGATGAAACCCTCGTCTCGTCCGCCCAGTACGCGCGATTCGTGAGGCGTTCTTTCAGTCGAACAGCCTCTTCCATCGTCGGCGCCATTCCCAGCGCCATGTCCACGTTCCACAGCGCCAGCCATTTCTTGCCTTTTCGCAGGGCGTTCTTCGCCCACCGCATGTGCAGGTTCGCCAGACGGTCTCTTCCCCACCAGCGAAGCCCCTTTCGCTGACCGACGCGGAAACGCTCGACGTCGTTCTTGAATTGCTGGCTGGTCGCTTCGTCGACGCCCTGCTTGATGATCCGCGGCGTGACCAGGATGATCACTTCTTCTCTTTCGATCGCGTCGCTGGTGCGTCGGAACAGCGATCCGATGTAGGGAAGGTTTCCGAGGACCGGCACCTGGGACCGCCCGTTGGTGGTCTGTTCGCGGAACAGTCCGCCGATCACGATAGTGTGCCCGTCCCGTACGAGAACGTTCGAGGTGACTTCCGTCGTCGTCTCGCTGGGAAGCACGTTGTTTCCGACCTGGGCAACCGACCCGGACGAATCTTCCGGGTGCAGTTCGAGGCGGATGTACCCGTCGCGCGCGATGTAAGGCCGGACGACAAGGCGTGTGCCCGTCTCCAGGAATTCGACGGTCTGCGTGGCGACCGTCTCGGTGATGGTCGTCGTCAGGTATCCGTCGCGGTTACCTATCATGACTTCACCTCGCTGCTTGTTGACGACAAGCAGCTTGGGGTTCGCCAGCACCGTCACGTCCGTAACGCCCTCGAGTGCGCGGATAAAGAACGCAATCTCGTTGGCTACGAATCCGATCGTCATTCCACCACCGGTAATTCCGGCGTTGAAGTCGGTGCGGAACGTCGCCGCCTGGTCTCGCGGAAGCTGGGCGCTTGTGAGGGTTCCGGTGGCGACGCTTTGCATACCAGGGCTGGTTGCGTTCAATCCCTGGAAGTCGATACCCGCCAGCGCGTTGAAGTCCACGCCAAGGGCGTTTTCCTCGGACAGCGACGCCCGGAGAATGGTCGCTTCGATAAGTACCTGGTCCGGTTTTACGTCGAGCACTTTCAGCAGGCTCTCGATCTTGGCGAGGACGTCCACGTAATCGCGGACGATCAGCACGTCTGAGCTGGCGAGGGTGTTTCCTCCCGCGTCCGACGAACTGGTCGATATTCCTACTGCCGCCGCCGGCGTAGTCGTGATAGTCCCGTCCGAGGAGAGCGCCGGAGCCAGCAGCGTTTTGGCGTCGGGTGCGGGCATGTAGGACAGGTGGAAGATCCGCACGTCCATCTTGCGCTTCGCCTTTTGAATGGCGGCAAGCTGATCGCGGGTGTAGACGTAAATGAAGTTGCCTTTTTTCTGGTAAACGTGTCCGGTGGATTCCATCACAGCGTCGAGCGCCTCGGAGAACGTAACATCGCGCAGTGACGCGGTCACCATACCGGTAACTTCCTTCGTAGCCACGATGTTCTTCCTGCCCTGGGCGCTGAGTATTCGCAGCACCATCTGCATGTCGAGTTCGTGGAAGGTGATATTGAATGTTCCGGGACGAGAGCCCGGCAGGGGCTGGGTGATGGTAACCGGCTGCGTTACCGGATTCACGTCGCCGTTTCCGATGAGTTGGGCGTTCCCGACGGCAGCGAAAACCAGCATTACCGCGGTTGTTACGCACGTTCCGATCCATCTTGCGCAAATCATTCCTGTTCTCCTTGTCTATCGGCCGCATCTGGAGCAGCCGAAAGCTGATTGTCCGACCGGGCGCCTTCGTGCGGCGCTCGGGTGTTACTGTCCGTTCGCGTCGCGCATCGTGAGGATCACCGTGACGCCGTTCTTTCTCAGCGTGCATTCACGCGTGGTGATCTTCACGACTTCAAATCCGTTGATCCATTCTCCCTGTCGCACCATTGACTTATTGATGATCGCCGCCGGTCTGGCGCCGTCGATCGTGCATTGCAGACTCAATGCCTGCGCTTGTGCCTGGACCGCCATTCGAATGACTTCCTCGCTGTCCTTCGCCGGCTGGGTCGACGTGTTCGCCACCATCTGGACCTGCGATTTACTCGGCCGGGCCATGGGGAAATACTCCTCGTTCGGAACGAAGAGGTCCCGCGAGATCGTCACCGAAGCCTCGGGAACGTACCTCGGTTTTTCGATTCTGCCGGACATGGAAGCGCCGATCGGGAAATCATCCTCCCCGACCTCCGAGACGGTTCCCGCTGTCCGGGACGCTATATCCGCCGATGCCTGCGCCTTTGACGGCGACGAGGGCTTGAGGAGAAGTTTGCCGACCACGATAAGTCCAACGACCAGCAGGATGGTGAGGACGGCCGTCTTCTTCTTGTCGTGTTTCAGCTCCGCTATCAGCCTCACACGCCAGTCAGGTCTATTCGTATTGCCCGTCATGGGTAACCTCGTTCAGCTTTCCGTAAAGTAGATGTTCAACTGGAGCTCGATTTTCAGCCCGTCTTCCTTCGGCGATCCGGACAGCCTGAGTTTCTGAACCCGGGTGACGCGCTCCATTTTCTCGATCCGCTGGAGGAAACTCGCCAGCGACAGGTACGAGCCTCGAAACTTCATGATGATCGGAAGCGTATGGAACAACTGCTCGCGGGTCGGATTTCCAGGCTCGATCAACTGGTTCGTGAGCTTCTCCTGCCCAAGGTTTTCGCTGATCTCGCGAAGGAATCCGCCCAGTTCCTTGCGCTGCGGGAGCTTCCGATCGAAATTGCGGTACTGCTTCTTCATATCCTCGACCTGGCGGAGCATCGCCGGAACCACCTGCGCTTTTTGCGCGTCCGCGTCGAGCAGCTCTTTCTGCGCGACTGTCTCGCGGCGATATTCGTCGAGTTTGCGTCCCTGCGGCACGTAGACCACGATGATCGCAACGACTACGATCACCGCAAGGATCCCGACGACAATCAAACTTTCTTTCGTAATCTTCGTCATTGTCCTGCTTGTCCTTTCGCGGCGGATTTATCGCGTCACGTAGCAGCTCGCCTGGAACTCGCGAGCACTCCTGCCGCGGAAGACCATGTTCTTGGCGTATCCCATGTTGACGTCTTCAAACAGGGGGCTTGCCGACAATTGACCGATGAAGTTCGCCACGTCTACGTCCGTAGGCGCGATACCCGTAATGACCATCCTTATGCGATTGACGACGCGCGTCGCCTTTATCCTGCCGGACCCCGCGGACGCCCGGCGAGAGGAGTACGTTCTACCGGCCCGGTCTACCTTGAGGCGAACTTCCATCGTCTCGATGTCCAGTTCCCGCAGCGCCATCGACTCGGGGATGATCCGCTGAAGCTCGCCCATAACGTCCAGGACGTTGATTCGGCTGCCCAGACGCTCGTCGATGCGCTTTTTGACCATCAGGTCCTGGAGCTGCTGTTCCAGCGCCGCGCGGGTTACGAGCTGCCGCTGGATGTTCATGCTCCTGCCGTCAAGCAGCGCCAGCTCCGCTTTGGCCTGTTCCAGACGTCCTTGGCGAATGTACCCGAGGAATACCAGCGCGCAGACGCAGATGGCTATCAGGTAGCCTTGTCTCAGCAGTCTGCGACGCCGCAAACGCTGGTCCTTGATCCGCTCAGGCAGAAAGTCGACGTTCTCCATGGTCCGCCTTTTCCGTTTTCAGTTCCTTACCCGCATAGCGAAGCACCAGCCCGGCACAGATGGACCATTCCGAGAGTACTCCGCGTCTGTTGCTGCCCAGATCGACACTCGAAAGGTCGAACCCCCGCAACGGGCTGCCCACTTTGCAATCCAAACTCAACTGCTCCTTGAGCAGTTGCACCAACGCCGGGTCGTACGCCTCTCCGCCGGTGATAATTACGGAATCCGGACGAAGTCCCCTGAACGTCACGGAGCAGTACCGCAAACACAGTCCGATCTCGCGTGCGAGTTCTTCCACCTCGCCACGCACCGCATCGTGGATAGTCCATCCGACGTCGTTGCGGTTCGCGCTGGAGGCGTCATCGCGCCCACCTTCCATCGCATCGCCGTTTTCCTGCATCGTTCGCCTCCGCAGATCGGACGCTTCCTTGAATGACAGGTTCAATTGCTTCGCGACGGCTTCGGACAACTTCCGGCCACCTATATCGATCTTCTTTATGAACACGATATGACGGCCTCGCGCGATCACCACGCGAGTCGAACCCAGTCCGATATCAACCACGACGCTGACGGCGTTTTCGTCGGCTCGACGACGCAGGAACCGCTCGAATCCGCGGAACAGGGCCAGTGGCTCGGCGTCGATGTTTTCGGGCTTCAGGCCCATCTCATCGATCATCTCGATGTGGTCCTCAACGACTTTTTGCGAAGCCGTGAGCATGATGACCTCTTCCCGCGTCTCGGTTCCGGTGCGAACCTGCCCGGCGCGCAGGAAATTCAGGTGGTCCTGTCCGGTTTGGAAATCGAGGCGTTCTACCGCCTCCCACATGACCGCCTGTGCCAACTCGTGATCGGGCATCGCCGGGATGCGGATGTTCTTGATCCCCAGGTCTTCGCATGAAAGTGCTGTAATGCAACGTCGCCCGTGGAATCCGCCTGTCCGGAGAAGCTCTTTCACCGCCGTTACGGTAAGCTCGCGACGGCGCTGCGGCGCCAGTTCCGTCTCGGAGGGGAAACTCCATCGCCCGCACGCAAAGGCGGACGTCTGGCTGCCGACCCATTGAATCTGGAGCATCTTCACGCTGTCGGTTCCGATGTCCAACGCTATGGGTGAACGCTTATTGCGTTGCAGGATATTCCGCATGGTTTCCGTATTCCTTATTACGGCGTAAGCTCCGTCACGGTGACTTTTCCGGTCGCAGCCGCGACGCTGATCCGGTACGTATGCACCCCGGACCGAAGCCTTACATTCCCGGAGTTGTCCGGAGCTCCCATCTCGTCGAACGTGACACTCTGGTTTCCGTCGAAGTTCGCCGACAAGATGTCAAGATCGCTGAATCCACTCTGCATGGAGAAGTCCGTAACGTAGTCCTCTTTGGTAATCGGATGTTTCAAGGGCGTACTTGTGTTAGCGTCGTACAATGTGTAGATATCGCCGGCGACGTCGAATACGACTTCCACCGGGGTTTGGGTAACAATTGCGACGTTCTGGGCGTATTCGAGGTCGCTTGAGAGCACCCTGGCGGCAGAAACCGCCTGGAAACTGCTGGTATTAGTGGCGTAAGGAATGACCATCGCGGCGGAAATCGAAAGAATAACCACCACGACGATCAGCTCGGCAAGCGTAAAGCCGACGAATCGATGTCGATAACTCTTTTTGTTGCGACCCATGGTTCCACTTCCGTTTCCCGCCTGATGACGCCCTTGACGAAGTGCCTATTTGCCTTTTCCCACCACGCGCACGCCTTTTTTAGCGTTCTTGTCCTCGACGATCTGGACCTTCACCGCTCCGCTGCGGAGCAGTCCGATCAACTCCGTGAGTTTCTCGTTGGTGATCTTCTGCTCCTTGATCGCGGCGACGCGCTGCGCGCTGCTGTCGATGAAAGTTTTGCCTCTGATGCCCTGGGCCCGGGCCTGCTCCGGCGTCGGCATCGTGTCGGACCAAAGCCCGATTACGATCAACGTCATCAGCATTGCTATCATCGTCAGGCACAATCGCGTGTAACCGTCCACGTGAACCCGGATATCTCTCTGCCTTCGCTCCATGGTCCTGCTCCCTGTGTTATTGGCCATACGACAGCACCGTCACTCGCCCTATGCCCGCAATCTGTCTGAAATCGTGCACTTTTGCACGTTGTTCGTTGTAGATAATGCGATGATTGCCCGACAGGCCGAGGTTGAACCCGTACGAACCGGTGACAAGTCCACCGCGGATCCGCGTTTTGGAATTCCTCGTTGAACCCATCGGACGAATTCCCTGTTCCGCGACGACCAGCCCCTGGATATTCGCGTCCGTGACGTTTCGCACGAATATCTTGCCCGTTACGACGAGCGAGGGGAACTTGTTCTGTGCCCTCAGCCTGATGTGATCTCCATTGAGAATCACGTCTCCGTTGACCACCAGCGTGCCCCTGAAGTTCAGGCGTCTGCCCAGCCAAAGTCGCCCGCCACGTGGCGTCACTACTACGACGCCCCCCGGATTCGCTTCGGTTATCGCTCTTCCCCGCGCCAGCGGATGGCGCCTGCCCATCCTGCTACTCGTAATCTGGGCCGCCTGCCCCACCGCCCCGTCGGTGTAGTACATGCTGTAATCGGACGCCTCGATACCGGGACGGCTCACCGGGTTGACGCCCTGTGTAGCCGATCCTCGAATCCGCCTAAAAATATCGATGACGACGCCCTGCGCCGATGCGTCGCCGCGAAGGTCGGCAAGGTTGAACAGATGCCCGTTGACATGGAAATTGCCGTTGATTCTCAGAGAACTGGGCAGCCAGGCCATTCCTCCACCCATAATCATGGCATACGACGACTTGAGTTCAAGATTGTCGTTCCGGTAGACCGTCGCGCTGGTCGTCTGACGAACCCCGTCGGAGACACCCGTAGCGTAGAGGACATACTTGCCCGATTCGCCGTCAACCGCAGTGCCGTAGAGCGTGTAATAATCGTCGCTACCGTCGGCGTAATAGGGTCCAGCCGGCGCGGCGGCGTCCGAAGCGCCGATTACCCACGGCGTGACTTCCAGCAGGTTAATCGCGTGCTCCAGGCCCGACTCGGCGAGGTACTTCGCCCGACTCATCTTCACCATGTTCGTCGAACTCGTCAGCCGCACGCTTGCGCTGCTGAGGTAGCTCATTCCGAGCACTGCCGCTATCACCACGGTCGTCAACACCAGCACCAACGCGAAGGCGGGTTGTCGTCTCTTATGCCGTCTCATGATTCTTCTTCCTCCACGTTCCTCGTAAAAAGTTTCGTTTGTCGGCCGGATCAGTCGTCATCGTCGTCATCGTCGTCATCGTCGTCACCGTCGAGAGGAATCAGGACATACTCATCGTCACTGATGCCTACCCGTCCGACCGCATCGGCGCGCAGGGCGCACGCGCTGCGGAGAGTCATGGACGAACCTGCGCTTCCGATTTCCAGATCTATGCCGACAAGCTTGCTGAAGGGCGGATCCGGCGATGCGGCAAGTGAAAAAGTCTTCACGCCCGTCGAGAGCGTGGTTTTCACGATGTACGAGTCATTTTTGAATCGCCGGAAGACCGACTGGGCGTTCGTCAAGCCCGCAAGAGGCTCGACCACGTCCAGCGCGTCGCGCATCGACTGTGACATGTCGTCGGGGTACTGAACGCGATATTCCTGGAGTTTACCGGCGCTGCTCTTGTATCTCAGGATGGACACTTCGCTATGGTTGATCTGCCCATCGCCGTTGGTATCTTCCGCCCAGAAAACCGTTTTATCGTCGGATACCGCCGTAACGAGCTTGGACTTTTTGACCATTTTCTGGATGTCGTTCATTGCCGTCCTGGCGACCTGGAGATGTTCATGGAACTGCTCGGTGCTGCTGTAGGCGTTGGTCAGAGCCGTGGTGACCCCGGCGATCGTCAACCCGGTCAGCACCGTGATCGACAGGCCCATCATCAGCTCGACAATCGTCAAAGCCCGCGCATTATGTTTCATCGCTATGGTTCTCCTGCTACGGGATCAGGTACGCCAGTCTCGTCAGCGAGATGATCGTGTCCTGGCGATACTTCACTGCAACGACTATCTTCACGAACGTCGGGGGATCGGACATGTCCTGCCCGCTCACGTAGACGTAAGCAACCGATGCCTGCCGCGACAGACCCATTGCGGCGCTTCCGGAAACCACTTCACCATCGATGTTTTTTATCTGCCCCGCCCCTTCGGAAAACCCGTGATAATCGTCGATATTGTCGAACTCATCCCTGTCCACCTCGCCCGATTCCGGTCCCGGGTTGCTCGGACCGTCCGGATCGTTGAACGGCCTGGAGAGGATCTCCTCCATAAGCTCTTCGGCCAGGTCCAGCGCCAAGGTCCGCCTGGCGTCCACCATCTCGTTCTGCGCCCCGATGGTAAAAGGCATGACGATACCTGTGATCGCCATCGCCAGCACCGCCGAGGCCAGAAGGGCTTCGACCAGCGTGAACCCGCGACGTATTGGTTTTGTCGAAGTGTGCATGATTGTCGAATCAGTAATCGAAGTACCTTTTCCCATATTCGTCCACTCCCGCGGAGTCCGAGTGGAACTTCAGCGTGGAGGGCTGGTATACCCATCCGTGGCTGTCGTCCCCTTCGGTCGGAAAGGCGGCACCGTCGGCGATTATCTGAACCGTGTTCTTATCGTTGACGGGATTGACCGGTATGGAGCGCAGGTATATTCCATAGCGATAGCCCGGCGTTCCGGGGTCCGCGATTTCGCCGGCGGCATTGGACGCCCTTGTCATGTATTCGATGAAGGCCGCCTCTGTGGGCGCCTGGGACGTGTCGCACTCCGGGTACCCGGGTGACACACCCACGTGCTGCCCCTTGAAGACCACGATCTGCGTGCGAATTGTGCGAAGATCGTCCGCGAGCATGCTCGCACGAGCGGTCGCCGAAGCGTTGGAAAATTTCGGTATCACGATCGCGCCGATGATCCCGAGGATCACCACGACGATCAGTATTTCGACAAGCGTGAAAGCTCGATTCAACCTCATGTTATTGCTCGTCCGACCGCTCGGAACGCACGAACCAGGCTCTCTGTCACACATGTTCCAAGCCGCCTTTTCAGGAACGCGTCAGGTCGAACGCCCTTCGCTCGACCTCCCACGCACTCCTATGATCTCAGGCCGGGGACGCTCGAAAGCGCCCCCGACCCAAGCCAAAAGTCGCAACTTGCCACAGAGGCCTTTACAGGCCGGTGTGGTCGGCATCGTTCGGCGAGAACTTCTTGGTGCTGGTGTTGAAGTACCAGCCCTGGTCGCCCGCACCGATATCGCTTCCATCGCCGAACTTCACGGCGCTGGCGTCTGTACCGGTCTTGAACGGATTGCTCGGGAACTTCTGCAGATACGGTCCGTACGGATAATCGTCAGGATCGGTCCCGACTGTGCCCGCGCTGTTGGTCCGGGCTGTCAGCTTTTCCTTGAAAACATCCGAACTTGTGGTGGGTGGATAGTTCTCCAGGTGCTGCACCTTGTACAGTTCGAGCTGGCTGCGAACCGTCTGAAGGTCGCTGGCGAGTGCAGACTCGCGAGCGTCGTTCGACGCCTCTGTAAACTGGGGGATTACGATCGCCGCGAGAATACCCAGTATGATCACGACGATCAGAATTTCGACAAGTGTAAAGCCTTTGTTGTTTCTCATTGACCTTGCCTCCGCTTTCGTATTCCTTGTGTGTCCCGTATGGGACTCGTGCTCACTTTTCATCCCTGAATTTTTTTGTACTCCGTGCCGGTATCAGGCCTTGCCGACTTTTTCGATTGCTTTCCGACCGATCCATCCCTCGACTCACCTCCTCTCACATGGATGGTCTACGCACTGTCAACGTGGCCAAACACCGCATGGTAATCCGGCCGATAACAGCTCGTTTTGAGCGGCTAAACCGACCCAAGCAATTTATCGGTCCCATCATGCAGTGCCTTAACTAAGCCTGAAATTCATTATGAAATTGTGGTTCAGGCGATGGGTGGACCGGCGGGAACAATACGGTAGAGGCGCCCTCTGAGGGCATCGGATCGTTGTTTCCCTTCGGCAGCCTGGCGCAACCCGATAGACTCACGAAAGAGTCTACATCCGGGGACCCATAGCTTTGCGTTCCGCGCCTCGCGGGGCGCAGATAGCCCTTTCGGGGAGTTTTTTATAGCATTTTACGATAGAAATGACGTATTTACGCGACACTCCGGCCCATGCAAACAGGCCCGACAACCCTGCGGATACGCCATGTCCTTCTTATTGATCTTCGTCTTGCCAATGCAACCTGCCGAAGGCAGTTGCAGCCGTCACATCGGGCCTGAAGACAAACCGAAGATTACATTCACAATACGAACATCAATAAATTGCCATGTACCGAACACGAGAAGTTTCTGCGCCGCGGAAAGCGCGTTCCCGCCTGTTACCACGGGCGGGTAAGCTTCAGTAGCGCTTTTTCTTTTCGTGTACGGCGTTACCTGCCACGAATACAGAGACCGTGACACGGAAACAATACGATTCGGCGGGGGGATTTACCAATCCGTGCGGCGTTTTGCCCCGTTATTCGCGGTAAAATACGCCGTCACGTGGTCGGACAGAGCGCCTTGCGGCATTCGTCCAGCAATTGTTTGACTTTGAACGGCTTCATGAGGACGGCTGAGAGACCTTCGCGGTTCGCTCGCACGATCGAATGAGCGGGATCGTATCCGAAAGCCGTGATGAGAATCACTTCCGTCTCCGAGCTGGCCGCCTTCGCCGCGGCAAAGACCTCGTACCCGTCGGCGCCGGGCATCTTGATATCTGAAATGACCAGGTCATATTGATTCTCCACGATCATGGTTTTCGCCTGCGATCCGTCCGCCGCAACGTCCACCATGCACCCGTGAGGCGTCAGAACGTCCTGCACGGCCTGGCGGATCATGGACTCGTCGTCGACGACGAGCACCCTTTTTCCGCTCAGGATCGGGTCCTTCTCGACTGGTCCGCAAGGCGAGGGGAACACGCCGGCTTCTCCGGCGTGCATCGCCTGGTTCACGGTGCGACGGAGGCTGGAAACGCCGTCCAGAATCGCACCAAGGCGGGTCCGCAGGTCATCGTAGCCGATGTAATCCTCCATCACGTCGGATATCCGGGCGACCGTGTCTTCCAGCGGTCCGGTAAGCTCCGCACAGATCGACCCGCTGACCTGCGTGTGCGTAGTATGACGCTCGAAGACCAGCAGGTTCAGAACGTGAAGCGCCAAGGCGGCGTAATTGGCGAATATTTCCGCGAACTGCCTGTCTTCCTCGCCGAATGCCGAGGCGAGTGAGGACTCGATGTTCAGCACGCCGATGACCTTGTCCTGAAGGCGAAGTGGAACCGTCAGCGAGCTGCGGGCGCCGTTCATCCCCGGAAGGTAAAGCGTATCTTCCCGCACGTTCGGACAGATGTAACTGTTACCCGTAGCCGCGACGTACCCGCATATCCCGTTGCCCTCGATCGTGGCGAACAGTTCATGCCGGCCTGCCTGTTCGGTAAGACCCTCGTCGATGACCATCTCCAGGCGGTTGGTCTTCTCGTCCAAAATGAGTACGGCGAAATGTTCGTAGTTCAGCACTTCCTTGCTGCACGAAATAATTCGTTCGCTCAACAATTGCAATCGTTCCGAAGCGTCTTTCCGACCTATCGCCGCGTAGTCCAGTCGCACCAGCTCGTGCCCGGCGCGGTCTATCGCGTTGAGCTTGAGCTGCTGGCGGCGTTGTCCGGTCGCGTCCACCATGACGGCGGCTACCTGCTGGAGAACCCCCGTCCGATCACGAACGGGCGAGCACATGACCTCGTAATACCGCCCGTTATCGGGCATCAGCGAGAACCGGCTACCGCGCTGGTGCGAGTTCCGTGACGAGGTGGCGAAGTTTTCATACGCCTTGGCGCACTGGCTTCGGAACGAACGAATGACGCTCTCCGGAAGCTCGCGCAAGTGGCGGTTCGCCCAGACCAGCTCGCCCTTGGCGCCGACGACCCCGACGCCGTCGCCCAGCGTGTCCAGAACCACGGCTGCGTGCTGGGTAACCACGCCGCGCTCGAGCGGAAGGAAATCGGCCGTCTCCGCAAGCACGGCGTCGATGTGCTCGCGGCGCATTACGTCGAGCGCCTCGTCGAGATTTCTTGCGCGGCGAACGTCGAAGTGACCCTGGAGAAAATCGAGAACCCCGCCACTTTCCAGCGACGGTCCGTAAAGAACCAGCAGTCTGCTTTGTGCCGTACCTTCCACGTCGATACACCTTACACATTCGTTCGTGGGGATAATCCGAACAATCCCAGTATAAACTATCAGCGCCCGCGCACGGTCGATGATTCCCGATTTTTCAGAAAACCCGCCAAGCCAAAACCGTTCGATTCCGGCTGCAATCGGAGCAAAAAAACAATTTTTCAGACAGGTCGATCGGGGTCCCATCATCGACCCGGCTGTGCGAAATCGCCGTTGCGCCACGCCATAACGTCCGTGACGAGAACGACTTTCATTGATGATCCGGCGGCGTCGCCCCCTGACGCCGGATGGCGTTTCCCGCGATGGAACACAACTCCTGCCCGGATGCCCGATTTACAGAATCGCGTGCCTAGAATGGGGGGAAGACTGTTACGCACCCCCGCGTGGGGGTATGTACGACTGGTGTTCCTCGCATGGAAAGGATATGGGAATGGAAACGAGTCTACAAAAATTCAGCTTGGCTGTATTGATCGTGGCATTTGGCGCTGCAACCGCTCACGGTGCCGTAATTTTCGACAACGGCGCGGTCCAGGGAACGGCCCTGGACGTGTCCGGCGATACGGGTTCCGTAGCGATCGTCGTGACGGATACGAATCTCAGCGATAATATCACACTGATCCAGTTGGACAAGACCTTCGACAGGTACGCCCAGGAAGGCGCCGGCATTCCCCCGACGGGTCTGCCTACGTTTGTCGAGATCAGCCTGCCGTCCGCCGCCCGTGCGGGATTCAACTACTTCGACATCACGTTCAGTGACGAGCAGATCCGCAACCGCACCGGCGTGGACTGGTGGGACTTCCACATCGTGATCGTTCCGGCCCCGGGCGTCGAGGTAGATCTCTTCAACGAGCCGGACCCGATCACCAGCGAGTATTTCAACCAGATCGAAGGAATCGGCCCGCTTCACGGACGCTGGCACGACGGGGTTTGGCCGAGCAATGGCGAATTTCACACGCTCTTCCAGAGTCCGCCGAACGAGCTGTTCACGGTACGGATCGGACTGCTGGACAACGAAGATACCCTGGTGCTTATCAAGGAGTATCCAAGCGTTCCCGAACCCATGACGATAGGTCTGCTCTGTATCGGCGGTGTAGGCTTACTCCGCCGCCGCCGCAAACGCCAATGACGTCGTTGCTCAGGCAGTAATAAGTGATAAAATTCGTCCTTCGCCTTTACACGGAACCAGCGGGCGGGCCGAAAGGTCCGTCCGTTTCTGTTGGGCCTACTGACTTCGCTTGAGCTTACACTGCCAGATGCTCAGCCAGATAACGATCAGCAGGGCAACGAACAGAATGACTTTGAAAAGGGCGAACATCACGAACCCGATTTCCTGAACCTTCGACCAGGTGAGCTGTCCGCCTCCCCACAGTGTAAGCATCCATTGCGGCTGGGTGTTGAGGATCACCAGGTACGCCAGCCATCCTGCGGTCATCCAGATCGCAGCCGCGAGCAGTGTCCACCATCCCGCAATCGCGGCCGAACGCACACGTTTCGCAAATTCGTCGTTCATGGTCGTTTTCTCTCCCGGTCGCGTTTTCGCCAGGCCTGGACCAGGCGGAACCGTGTCCTTGCCCGCGTAACCGCCTCCTGACGAGCCTGTAATTGGTCCTCGGATTCAGCCGGCATGCGCTTTGCCCGCTCCAATTCGTCCCATACCTTTTCCGGATCGACTTTCGCCATCGCGTCGCATTTTTCAGCCATGATGGTCATCCGGTCCTCGCAAATGCGCGCGAATCCCCCGTCGAGAATATATTCTTCACACCCGCCGTCGGGTTTTTTCATGGTAAGAGGCCCGCATCCCAGCATGGTGACCATCGGCGTGTGCCCCCCCATTATGCCCATTTGCCCGTCCAAAGCGGGCAGCACGACGCTGACCACCTCCTCGTCGAAGACGCTTCCGAGAGGCGTCAGCAGTTCGCACGTGAATAAACGGCGTGTTTCTGCCATGGCGAAAACTCTTGTGAAACAACCTCACCTTCAACTATCGGCTATCAACAAAAACAAAAGCTGCCTGATGCCTGTTGCCCGCTGCCTGCTCATCCAAACTGCTCGAAGCAGACCACTTTTTCAAATGCCTTGCGGGACTTTTCCGGCATCTCCGCATCGGGGTATCCCAACGCAAGCATTTCCACGATTTTCGCCGTCGGAGGAACGCCCAGCAGCTCGCAACAGGTGTCCTGATCGAAATGCCCGATCCAGCAGGTTCCAAGCCCCTCGGCGACGGCTGCGAGCGTCATGTGATCGATAGCGATGGCGCAGTTCATCGGGTCGGCCGGAACGCCGCAGAACATGACGTCTTCCGGCGTAAGCCCCACAATTCCTATGATAACAGGCGCCTTGGCGAGGAAAGGCTGCTCGGCGGCTTTCGCCAGAGCACCCCTTAGCTCGGCGTCCTGCACGACAACGAACTTCCACGATTGCGAGTTCCTGCCCGAGGGAGCGATGCGCCCGGCGTCCAGTACCCGGCGAAGTTTGTCCGCCTCGACTGGACTGTCCTTGTATGCGCGTACACTAAACCGCGTTCGCAGGGCTTCGTATACGTCCATGGCTGGATCCTTTCGGGGCGCAGCGCTACCCTTCGGACTTTCGGCGCCAACGCCGCGATCGCGTTGGCGTCACAAAATTCTAACACATCAGCAGGCTATTCCTGCGAAGGCTTTTCGTCGCCGGGGATCTTCACCGGAAGGTCGCCACCGAAGCAGGCGCCCACGACACCGACGAAGGCCACGAGAACGCCGATAATGCGAAATATCTCCGCAACCTTCAGCGTGGCCCCACCGAGCCCGAAGAACTGTCCCAGCAGCCAGAACAGCAGGCCGGCGGCACCGAAGAGGAAACACAACGGGCGTTTCACCCGTTCCCAGCGAGCCAATAGATAAAGATAGAACACAAGAAGGATAATCTGCGGGGCGAAGTTCATCGTAACACTCCTTTCGCGTTGGTGAACCATGCACTACACATGCAAACCGCCTTCAGGCGGATCGTACCGATATGGCATCTGACGCCGTACAGCGAACCTGATTTTGCATGAACGTCAATAATACAAATAATACAAAACCCTGAGTTTCGATGTGTCCGCATTGAAACTACACCAACTCGCCAAGCCGTGGCAACCTTTTATTGCGAAAATCCTTATCTCCCCCCGGTTTCCGTTGCGACGCCCAGACCTTCGGCGGCGGCGATTACGTCTTCGATAGCCCCGGCGTACAGGAACGCCTGCTCAGGAAGATGGTCCCACTTACCACGGCAGATTTCGTCGAACGATCTGATCGTTTCCGAAAGCGGCGTGAAATCGCCTTTTCGCCCGGTGAACGCTTCGGCCACCATGAACGGCTGCGACAGGAACCGCTCGATCCGCCTCGCGCGGGCGACGATCTGCTTATCCTCCTCGCCCAGCTCGTCCGCGCCGAGAATGGCGATAATATCCTGAAGGTCGCGATACCTCTGGAGGATCTCCTGCACGCGACGTGCGACGCGATAGTGGTCCCGCCCGACAAACTGCGGGTCCAGGATGCGCGACGAGCTGGAAAGCGGGTCGACGGCGGGATAGATGCCCTTTTCCACAATCGAACGTTCCAGAACCACGAACGCGTCGAGATGCGTAATCGCCGCCGCCGGGGCGGGATCGGTCATGTCGTCCGCCGGGACGTACACAGCCTGCACCGACGTGATGGCGCCCTTGCGCGTCGATGTTATCCGTTCCTGCAACTCGCCCATTTCCGTCGCAAGCGTCGGCTGATAACCAACCGCCGAAGGCATGCGCCCCAGAAGCGCGGAAACCTCGCTGCCCGCCTGGGAGAACCGGAAGATATTATCGATGAACAAAAGCGTCTCTGCGCCGCTGTCGCGGAAATACTCAGCCAGCGTCAGCGCCGACAGCGCCACGCGAAGCCTCGCGCCGGGCGGCTCGTTCATCTGTCCGAAGACCATCGCCATCTTGTCGATGAGCTTTTCGCCCGTCTCCTCGATGACCATTTCCTGCATTTCCAGCCAGATGTCGTTACCCTCCCTGCTGCGTTCGCCAACGCCGGCGAACACGCTGTATCCTCCGTGCTTCGTGGCGATCCTGGTGATGAGTTCCTGGATGATGACCGTCTTGCCCAACCCCGCACCGCCGAACAGTCCGATCTTCCCGCCGCGTACGAACGGCGCCAGCAGGTCGATAACCTTGATTCCCGTCTCGAAAATTTCCGTCTTCGACGTCAGCGCATCGAACTTCGGCGGTTCGGCGTGGATGCTGCGATACTCCATCTCATCGAGAGGGCCTCGACCGTCGATCGGCTCTCCCAGGACATTGAATACCCGCCCCAGCACGCCCTGGCCGACCGGCATGGTCAGAGGCGACCCGCTGTCCAGCACTTCCATTCCGCGCACAAGCCCGTCCGTCGAAGTCATCGCCACGCACCGCACGCGCCCGCCGCCCAGATGCTGCTGGACTTCGCCCGTAACGTTGACGGACATTTCACCGTGCCGACTTTCGATCCGCAGGGCATTATATATTTCCGGTATGCCCTCTTCGGGAAACTCCACGTCGAACGTGGATCCGATTACCTGGATGATTTTGCCTGTCGCCGCCATATTTTTCCCGGTTACTGCTTATCCAGCCATTTAACAAATAACAGGCCGATTTCCCGCGTGCAAGCAAGTTGCACGCCCTACTTACTTGCCTGTCGCCGCCATATTTTTTCCCGATTACTGCTTATCCAGTCCGATCCGTCCGCCCATGATCTCGGCCAGTTCGGTGGTAATCCGGCCCTGTCGCAGACGGTTATACTCTCTAGTAAGATCACGGATCATCTCTCCGGCGTTTTTCGTAGCCGCGTGCATGGACGTAATGCGCGCCCGGTGTTCGGACGCGGCGGCGTCTATGAAGCACTGATACGCCCTTAATCTCACCGTCACCATCAGCAGGTGTTCAAGTACCGCCTCCGTCGAGGGATGCAGTTCGTAAGGTTCCGGTTCGGCGAGGTTCTTTTTCTCGTCGGTTTCCTCGGCGAAATCCGTTAACGGAAGAATCTGCGCCACTGCCGGACCCTGCCTTCCCGCCGAGACGAACTGCGTGTATGCTATCTCCGCGCCGGAGATTTCCTTCGCCACGTATCGCCGGACCAATTCCCCGGTAATCGTCGCCACCGCATCGTAATCCGGTATATCGTCGAGGTCCGTATGCTCGGCGTCCGCACGCAGGCCCCGAAAATGCGCAAACTGCACGCCGCGTTTTCCGACTACGTGCAACTCCACTTTGTAACCCGCCTTGAGCACCTGCCCCATCCGCTCCATCCCGAGTTTCATGACGGCTGAGTTGTACCCGCCGCATAGCCCGCGATTGCTGCTCAGGATGAACATTACGTCCTTATCGACGCCTTTGTTTTCCTCCAGCAGCGGATGATGGAACGGTTTGCGCCCTCCTCTGGCGACGAGGTCGCACACGACCTCACCGAGCGAGATCGCAAGAGGCCGCGACGCCCCGGCCATATCGTGCGCGCGTCGAAACTGCGCCGAGGCGACCATTTCCATGGTCCGCGTTACGCCGCGGATGCTCCTTGCCGTCTTCCTGCGTTTCAGAATTGTCCGCAACTTGGCCATCTAAACCACTTTTCTAACCACAAAGTTCACGAAGAGCACAAAGAACATAAAAGAGTTTGTTCTAACAACGGACACCACCACATTGTGACGCCTCAAAACAAATACTCTGTTTTTGCAATCTTTGTAATCTTCGTGTCCTTCGTGGTTCTTGTAATATCCGTGCTATTCGCCCGATTTTTCCCGGCGGTTCGCGTCCTTGCGAATCTGCACCCACGGGCCTTGCTTGTACTCATCTATGATGAAATCCAGGCGCTTGGCGCGTTCGTCCGGAAGGGTCATGTCTTCCACAAACTCTTTGAAAAAATCCTTGTGGACCGACTTGACGTAGGTAAGCACCCCGTCGGCGAAAGCGTGTATCTCCTCGACCGGCAGGTCGTCCAGATACCCCCCTGCTCCCACGAATATCGTGATTATCTGGTCCGCTACGGGCCGGGGACTGTACTGCCGCTGCGTCAGCAGCCGCACCATGCGCTGCCCGCGGTCCAACTGCCTCTGGGTCGCATGGTCGAGGTCCATTCCAAGCTGCGCGAACGATTCCAACTCGCGGTAGGTCGCCAGGTCCAGCCGGAGCGATGCCGCCACCGTCTTCATCGCTTTGGAGGCGGCCTTGTATCCCACGCGACTGACGGAAATTCCCACGTTGATCGCCGGTCGGATACCGGCGAAGAACAGCGACGGTTCGAGGTAAATCTGCCCGTCGGTTATCGAGATCAGGTTCGTCGGAATATATGCGGCGACCTCCCCTTCCTGCGTTTCGCAGATCGGCAATGCCGTCATCGAACCTCCGGAACCCGCCAATCGATGCACCTTGAGATCGTCGGCGTCGGGCAGGGATCGCCGGACATCCTCCGCCTCGGCGCGTCCGAGTTTGCCGACGTAGACTTTTCCGTCGGCCCGTTCGACCTCCTCCGCGTCTTCGGGTGTGTCGGCCGGCGCTATCACGTATCGACCGGCGAGTTTACACGCGCGTTCGAGCAGCCGGCTGTGAAGGTAGAACACGTCGCCGGGATACGCTTCGCGCCCGGGCGGACGACGCAGCAGCAGGGATATCTGGCGATACGCGGTCGCCTGCTTGCTCAGGTCGTCGTAGACGATCAGCGTCGCCCTGCCTTGTTCGTACATGAAATACTCGGCTATGCTGCACCCGGCATACGGGGCGATGTACTGCAAGGGGGCGGGATCGCTGCTGGAGGCGGAGACGATTATCGTGTGCGCCATGGCGCCGTGGGCGGACAGTATGTCAACCACCGACGCTACGCTGGACTCTTTCTGGCCGATCGCCACGTACACGCATATCACGCCGGAGTCTTTCTGGTTTATGATCGTGTCGACGGCAATGGCGGTCTTGCCGGTTTTGCGATCGCCGATAATCAGCTCGCGCTGCCCGCGTCCTATGGGGAGCATCGAGTCGATCGCCCGGATTCCGGTTTCCAGCGGTTCGGATACGGGTTCCCGCTCGACTATACCCGCAGCGCGAACCTCCACGGGGCGCGTCTGGTCCGTCTGGATTGCACCCGCGCCGTCCAGCGGATTGCCCAGCGGATCGACAACCCGTCCGAGCAGTTCCGCCCCTACCGGAACCTTCAGCAACTTTCCGGTCGCGCGGACCTCGTCGCCGGCTTTTATCTTGGCGCACGAACCGTAAATCACAGCGCCGAGAGAACTTTCTTCGAGGTTGAACACCTGCCCGAGCTGGCCGTTGGAGAACCGGAGCATTTCGCCGGACATCGCGGAGGTCAGACCGTACAACTGGGCTATCCCGTCGCCAACCTCGAGCACGCGCCCTACTTCGGAAACGTCCAGCTCGCGGTGATACCGGGCGATCTGCTCCCGAATTACGCTCGCGATTTCATCGGCTTTGAACTTCATCGTCTTCCCGCGTTCAAATTTGCTGGTGGGACGGACGGTCCCGGTCCAGTTTATCCAGCAGCATCTCACGAACCTGCCGCAGTCGCCCGGCGACGCTCGAGTCGTAGAGACGGTCTCCAACCTGAACTATCAGCCCTCCGATGACGGATGGGTCCACGTTCTCCGTCAGGATCGGTTCGCAATCGAATATTTGCCCGGTAAGCTCGCAGACGCGCCGACGATCGGTTTGCCCCAGGGGCTTTGCCGTCACGATCGTCACTTCCACCTTGCCCTGACGATCGTTGAGAAGCCGGCGGAACCGGCGCGTCAACGGGACAAGCAGGTTCAGCCTGTCATTTCTCGCCAGCACGCCCAAAAGAGCTTCCACCGCCTCGCTGCAGCGCCCCGCGAAGACCCGGTCTATCAGTTCAATCCGTTCGCCGTGCGTCATCATGGCGCCGGTGAACAGTGTTTCGCACCCCTCGATCCCCTCCAGCATATCGCAAACGGCTTCCAGTTCTTCTGCGGCCGAGGCGGCGGAAGAATCGTCCTCCAGATACCCGGAAAGCCCCTCTGCGTATTCCCCGGCAAGGGTCCACACTGTCGGGTCCATCACGCTTTCGCACTTAACCTCGACGTCACTCATTCTGCGCATCCGTCATGTTCTTCCGGATCTCCTCCATCGAATCTTCGATCAGGCGGCTGCGTTCATTCGCGTCGAGATTGCGCGCAACGACGCGCTCGGCGATGTCCACGGCGAGCTTCGCCGTCATCTGCGAAAGTTCCCGACGTGCCTCGGCCTTCGCTTCGTCGATTTCCCGCTGCGCGCAGGAAAGCTTTTTTTTCGCCTCGATGCGGGCGGCGTTTATGATCTGACGTCCCGCGGCGTCCGCCTCCTTGCGCGCCTGCGCTATAATGTCCCCGGCCTCCTCCTCGACGGCGCCCAGGCGGGCCTGGTAAAGCCCTTTAAGGTCCTTGGCTTCCTGCTCACGACGAGTGGATTCGTCCAGCGATCTCGATATGGATTCCTCACGCTGATGCAGGAGCGAGAGGATCGGCTTCCACGCCCATTTGCCAAGTACGAAAAGCAGCCCCGCGAAGATCAGCAAGGCGGCGATCGCCTGACCAAGGTCGCCAGGATACGGTATGGACTTATCGGCGGCAGAGGCGCAGGTGGGGATGCACAGGATCGCTGCGGTAAATACGAGCGGCAATGACACCTTCGATGGCGATATCGGCAGGCGAGACATGGAGCGGTTCCTTCCGGTGCGGACAGGCTTCAGGCTGCACGCAGGACAGCCACGATGCACACCACCAGCGCGAACAGCATTCCACCTTCGACCATTGCCGCGGACACCACCATCGGTCCGAACATTGTCCCGGCAGCTTCGGGCTGACGCGCCATCGATTCGATACAGTTCATGCCGATGCGGGATACAGCCCATCCTCCTCCGACCGCCGCGATACCCGCTCCGATGCACGCGCCGAGCATTGCGATACCGCTTGACATCGGCATGGGGGGTTTCACCGCGGGGGCGGGGGCGGAATCGGAAGTCTTCTCGTCGGCATAAACAGCCGTCGACGAAAGTCCGCAAAGGACCAGCAGCACCAGCGCAACTCTGATCAACGTTGCCATCATCTTCTCCTAGAAAACCTAAAAAACAGCCCGGATTCTTCCGGGAGTGGAGTTTACACCTTCACCGCGGCGAAGGATATTGTTTATTCCACATTCGTCAATGTTCGCTCTCCACGTACAGGCCCAGGAATATCGCTGTAAGGAAGGTGAAGATATACGCCTGGAGGCACGCCACGAGCAATTCCAGCAGGCCCACCAGCACACTGAACAGCACGCAAAGCGGCCCGACGTAGAAAACGTGTGTCGCCTGATCGCGAAACGCAGCCGTAAACGCATCCACGGTGAACATCATGATGACGGCCAGGAGAATATGCCCCGAGGCGATATTCGCCGCCAGGCGAACCATCAACGAGAAGCACTTGGCGATAGCGCCGATAAACTCCAGTATCGCCAGTGGATACCGCAAAATGATACCGGTAGCGCCTGGAATGCGCGGGCTGAGGCTGCGGAACCACAGCCAGGGCGAAAGCACCAGTCCCAGCGCGATCGGACGTCCGGTATTCTCGTGATACCGCCGTGCGGCCTGCCGGCACCCGCAGACGATCAGAGTCACCAGCGTTATGCTCGCCAGGGCTGCGCAGATCGTCAACACCCCGGTCGGCGTAACGCCCAGCAGTCGCCTGCCGAACAGAAACTCGCTCATACCGTTCAGGGGAAGCAGGCCGATAAGGTTCATCCCCAATATGTAGAAGAACAGCGTCAGGAGAAACGGGAGGAACCTGTCCATCTTTTCCCGACTGTGCAGCGCGGGACGGGCTACCATGTCCCGCACGAACACCACAACCGCCTCGACGGCGTTCTGCATTCCGTGCGGAACGACCGACGCCCGTCGTCTCGATAGCAGCAGCACGACGCACAGCACCACGGCGACAAGCAGCATCGACGCGATTGCGCTGGACATCCACGTTATCCGCATTCCAGCTATGACGATCTGGCAACCAGGCCAGGGGCTGTCGCTCACGTGATCGAGAATGCTACCTTCCGCCAGCACCGTCGGCTCCTTTTACCGTGACCGGACCACCCGGTTCCATAGCGGAAACTTCTCCCGCAGCCATTCGCCTCACGTGACGACGAAGCGCCCGGACGACCCAGATGCACTCAGCCGCCAGCGACGCCAGGTAAAAAACCACCAGCCACGCAAAGAGCGGGGAAAGCGGAAGGTCCAGCAGTTTCCACGCGCACCAGACGAGCAGAGGGCTCATCACCAGGCGCAGAATACTGGACGCGGCGAACCCCATTACCACGCGCGACGGGCCGTACCTTCCGAGCCTGACGATGATCAGACCGTTGCAGACCATCACAATCGTCACGGCGACCCAACTTGCGATTTCGGCGTAAATACCGTCCCACCCCGCAGCCATGTACGAACCGGTCGCACCGAACAGGCCCGCCGAGACGCTCAGACCCATCAGCCATTTCAGCATGGTGGAAAAGCGAATCTCAACGCCTGCGGTTTCGGACACGCACACTCTCCTTCGACGAGGTAGCGGCCGGCAGGGTCGGCAACCTGTCGCCCACCCTGTCGGATGGAGATTATTTTGTCTCGGGCGCCTTTATGTCGTAGCACATCAACACGTCGCCGTGGCGGATGTACAAACGTCCGTTCGCGACGGCTGGATGCGCCCAGTGCTTTCCACTGCCTTGCGAAATGCGAAAACCGCTCACCAGTTGAAATCCCTTCGGCGAGGGCTTGACCAGGCCCATCTCACCATTCTCGCCGTAGCAGTACAACATTCCGTCGGCGTAAATGACCGATCCCTTTCCGACGCCGGAATCCGTCCACATGACTTTTCCGGTCCTGGCGTCCAGGCACACCCACTTGCCGCGACCGTTGCGATGGCTGGTCGCGTAGATGTAGCCGTCCACCAGGACCGCTCCACCGTGGTGGCAATCCATCGTCTTTTCGGACCAGACCCGCTCGGCCGCCTTGCCCGAAACACGGATCAACTCTGCGCCCTTGCCGTATCCGCTCGTCACGAACACGCTTCCGTCCACCCAGATAGGCGTATTGGCGCAGACGCGTTGTTTATAACGGTAAGTCCAGAGTGTTTTTCCCGTAGCCGCGTCCAGTCCGACAACCAGCCCTGAGAGCATCTGGACGATCATCCGTCCACCGCTCAACTGCACCTCCAGCGGCGAGCAATACGCCGAGGTCGCGCTGAGACCCTTACTCGTCCAGATGGTCTTGCCGGTCTTCTTGTCCAGCGCCACCACCGAGGCGTCTTTTCCGCCCGGCGTAACGATCAGCTTATCGCCCACTATCAGCGGCGATTCGGAAATACCCCACGAAATGTTTCTACCGCGAAATTTTTTCAACGCATCGACGCTCCACTTGCGGGCGCCGCTCTTGGCGTCGAAGCATACCACGTTACCATACCCGCTGACGACGTACGCCAAGGCGTCGTCGATCGTAGGGGTGCTGCGGGAACCGGGAAAGTTCTTGGTCCATTCCGGGCCGTACGTCTTGGCGAATTTCTTCTTTCCGTCCGTGTCGAAGGCAAACAGCGTTCCGGTCTTTCCGACCATCCCGGTGGTGTAAACCATTCCGTCCTTCACGGAAACGCTCGCGTAACCCACGCCAATCCCCTTTACGGACCAGAGCAGTTTCGGGCCGCCCTCGGGCCACTGCTTCAACAGTCCGGTCTCCGCGGACCTTCCGTCCCGGTTCGCTCCGCGCCATTGAGGCCAATCGTCCGCAAGCATCATCGACGGCAGGATCGCCGCCACCAAAAACGCAGCCGTGAATTTCTTCATCTTCGTACTCCTTCTTCCCTCGACGAAAACGTACAGAAAAAACGCCTCCTCCGCAAGCGGAATGATTCGATCATCGCCGTGAGCCTGACCATCCGGGCGCGTATCGAAAGCTGCGGATGAATGTTCGCCATGCCTTCAAAGAACCATTGGCGCATCGCTCGGCAAGCGCCTTGATCGGATCGCGGCTTGCCGTTCGGCCGTTCTCCTGCAATCTTCCATCTCACGGCTAAATATGCCTGCCCCCTGCTCTTGTTCCTTCTTGCCCCCGTTCTTCTCCGCAGGTCTGGATTTAAGAGGATTTAAGAGGGACGCTACCCATTTTATTTACTCGAAATTCGAAGCACGGATTTAAGAGGGACGCTACCCATTTTATTTACTCGAAATTCGAAGCACGAAGCACGAAATCCGAAACAATCTCGAATGTTCAAAATCTCAATTTCCAAAACAAAAACCCCGCACCCTTGCGG
>JAJRYB010000010.1 GCA_024275995.1 Planctomycetota bacterium
AAGCGCGCGAGGCGTTCCTCGACGCCCTGGAATTGGCGCTCGAAAAGGGCGAATCGCATACGGCCGACTTCATCCGCCAGCAGCTCGAGGCCCTTGGGGACGCCTGAGACGCATCATCCGGCAGGGAACTCCAGGACGGCTACGTTACCCCTTTGTCGAAAAACGGTTATTCCGCATTATATCTTGCCTGAAACCGTCGTTTTATCTGGCGGCCGGCGTGCGTTTCGCGGATAATGAAGGGCGGTATTTGCGAGTGGTTTTCCGATGCTCTCCCAGGCACGGAAGCGCCGTTTTTCTCAGTAAGAAACCCCGCAGCAGGAGATTGAATAACTTGGCCAAGGATGCGGCCCGAACCCGGGAAGAAGTTAAAAAAGAAGTCTACGACGAGGGCAAGATCCGCGTTCTTCGCGGGCTGGAAGCCGTCCGCAAACGCCCGTCGATGTATATCGGCGATACCACCGCGCGAGGTCTGCACCACCTCGTCTGGGAGATCGTCGATAACGCCATCGACGAGGCGATGGCGGGCAGATGCAGCAACATCACCGTAACGATACACCCGGACGAATCCTGCTCGGTGAGCGATGACGGGGTGGGGATTCCCGTCGGCAAGCACCCCACCGAGAAGATCTCCACGCTGGAGGTCGTTTTCTGTCGGCTTCACGCGGGCGGCAAATTCGATCACGGCGTATACAAGGTATCCGGCGGCCTGCACGGCGTGGGCGCATCGGTCGTCAACGCGCTGAGCGAATGGCTGGAAGCTGAAGTCTGCCGGGACGGGGAAGTCTGGCAGATGACTTTCAAGCGAGGAAAGAAGACCGGCGAGCTCAAAAAAATCGGTTCGCGAAAACGCAGCGGTACGAAAGTATCCTTCAAGGCCGACCCCCAGATCTTTCCGAACACGTCGTTCAAATTCGAGGTACTCGCGACGCGCCTGCGGGAGCTGGCGTACCTCAACGAGGGAATAAGCATCCACCTTATCGACCAGCGTGACGGCAAGGAGGAAACCTACCATTACACCAAGGGCCTGATCGCCTTCGTGCAGCACCTCAACGAAGGCAAGCAGGCGCTGCACAGGCCCGTGTTCATCCACAAGGAAGACGAGAAGAGCAAGCTTGTCATCGACCTGGTCCTCCAGTACACCGACGGGTACAACGAAACGCTGTTCTCCTTCGCGAACAACATCAATACGCTCGAGGGTGGAACGCACCTGTCCGGCTTCAAGAGCGCCCTGACGCGGACGATCAACGCGTACGCGCGCAGCACCAAGGTGCTCAAGAACGAAAAAGCCCCCGCCGGCGACGACCTTCGCGAAGGTCTCACCGCCGTCATCTCCGTGAAAGTGCCCGACCCGCAATTCGAGGGTCAGACCAAAACGAAACTCGGAAACAGCGAGGTTGAGGGCTTCGTAACGCAGGCGGTCAACGAGCTGCTTTCCAGCTGGATGGAAGAACACCCCTCCGAGGCGAAGCGCATCGCCAATAAGGGCGTTCAGGCCATGCAGGCACGCGAGGCGGCGCGAAAGGCGCGCGACCTTACCCGCAGAAAAGGCGCCCTGTCGAGCGGTTCGCTTCCCGGAAAGCTCGCCGATTGCCGCAACAAGGACCGGAACTCGACGGAACTGTTCCTCGTCGAAGGCGATTCAGCCGGCGGACCGGCAAAGCAGGGACGCGATTCCGCCTGCCAGGCGATTCTGCCTCTCCGCGGAAAAATCATAAACGTCGAGAAGGCGCGCCTGGATAAGATTCTGAACTTTCCGGAGATACCGAAAATCGTCTCAGCCCTGGGTTGCGGAATCGGAGACGACGAGTTCGACCTGAGCAAGCTCCGTTACGGTAAGGTTATCATAATGACCGACGCCGACGTGGACGGCAGCCATATCCGAACGCTCCTGCTGACCTTTTTCTATCGCTACATGCGCCCGCTGATTATGAACGGGCACGTTTTCATAGCCCAGCCGCCGCTGTACCTTCTGACGCGCAGGAAGCACAAGGAGTACGTGCTCGACGAACGACAGATGCGTCTCTCTCTTACCAACATGGGCCTGGAGGGAACGAAACTCGCAATCCGCGATACGAGTGGAAAGAAGCTCAAGGTTCTCCAGGAGTTTTCCGGCGCGAAACTTCGCGAGGTTATCGACATGCTGGAACAGCTCGCCGAGAAACTTCATATCATTGAACGTCGCGGTTTGAGCCTGCAAACGCTGCTCGATAACCGCAAGCAGGGAAAGCTGCCGACGCACTGGATTGTCCTCAACGGCCGGGACCTGTACTGCCATTCACAGGGGGAGTACGAAAAATTCCTCACCAGGCACGCCGATCGCCTTGTCGATCAGGACGAAGAGGCCAACGGGGACGGGAACGGCGATGAAAACGGCCGGGCCGATCAGCGGCGCATCCAGAAACGCACCGAGCTGCACGAGGTAAAGGATATCGAAAACCTCATCGCGAGGCTCGCAAAGCGGGGCCTGCCCATCGAGGATTATTCCATCCGGCGGGAGGAAACCGTCACCGGCGAAAAACCGCCGGCCAGGTACGCCCTGACGAACGAAGATGGCGAACATGAACTGGACAACGTATCGCAGATAGCGCCCGGCGTGCGGCAGCTTGGCTCGAAGGGTATCGAAATCAAGCGATTCAAGGGCCTTGGCGAGATGAACGCCGACCAGTTGTGGGAAACCACGATGGACCCGCAACGGCGCATTCTTTTGCGTGTCCGCGCCGATGAGGCCGAGCAGGCTGAGCGGATATTCTCGCTGCTGATGGGCGGTGACGTCGAACGGCGAAGGGAATTCATCGAGGCCCACGCGCTGGAAGTCAAAAATCTGGATATTTGAGTCCGGAATCGGATGAGTCCGCGGGCAGAAGGAACCCGAAATTCCCCCGGTAACATGTATGGCGCGGTAACAAGGTTTTCCATGAGCGAGATTAAATTACAGGTAGCGTTGGATTTTGTGGACATGCATCGCGCCGAGGCGGTCGCCAAGGCGGCGGTAGCGGGCGGGGCGGACTATATCGAGGCCGGCACGCCGCTGATAAAGTCCGAGGGTCTGGACGCCGTGCGCCGACTTCGCGAGCTGTTTCCCGGCAAGACTATCGTCGCGGACATGAAGACGATGGACGCGGGCAAGATAGAGACGGAGTCAGCCGCCAAGGCGGGCGCGAATGTCATCACCGTTCTTGGCGCCGCCGACGAGAGCACGATCCGCGAGTGCGTCGAGGCGGGACGCCACTACGGCTGCGACGTGGCCGTCGATCTGCTCGGCGTGGTGGATCCGATCGCCTTCGCAATTTCGGCGGCGAAACTCGGAATCGCCTGGCTGGACGTCCACTGCCCCATCGACGCGCAGATGCAGGGCGCGGACCCACTTGCGCTGCTCAAGGCGATTCGCGGCGAGACGGACCTTACGCTCGCCGTCGCCGGTGGGATCAACAGCGAAACGGCTGCGCCGGCCGTCGAAGCGGGCGCGGAGGTCGTTATCGTCGGGGGCGCGATCACCAAGGCAGTGGATCCCCAACGGGCGACGGAGGAAATCCGGAAGGCGATCGACACGCGGCAGGCGATCGCCAGCAAGTTGTTCAAACGCACCGGCGAAAGCGATATCCGCGCGATGCTGGAGATGGTCCGCACGAGCAATATTTCCGACGGTTCGCACCGCCGGAAGTGCCTGTCGGGTTTGAGGCAGATCGTTCCCGGCGCCCGTGCCGTTGGACAGGCGGTTACCGTTTGGACGATGCCCGGCGACTGGGCAAAACCCGTCGAGGCGATTGACCTGGCGAGTGAGGGCGAGATAATCGTTATCGACGCCTGCGGTAAGCCGCCGGCGGTCTGGGGCGAGCTGGCGAGCGAAAGCGCGAAGAATAAAAACATCGCCGGCGTGATCGTTAACGGAGCCGTGCGGGATTCCGGCGAGATCGCCGCTCTGGGCTTTGCGGTCTTCTCGACGCACGTCGTCAGCAATGCCGGCGATCCGAAAGGTCTCGGCGAGATAAACGTGCCTATCGAGATTGCGGGACAGCGCATCTGCCCGGGTGATTGGATCGTCGCGGACGAGGACGGGGTGATGGTGCTGCCGAAATCGCTTGCGGTGGAGATGGCCAACAGGGCGGCCGACGTGCTGGAGGCGGAGAACCGCATCCGCGCGGAAATTCGCGATGGGAAAACGACTCTCGCCAAGGTTGTTAACCTGCTGCGCTGGGAAAAGAAAGGCGGCGGTCCGAACGTGGGATGAACACGTCCGACGCGCCCGGTTTGCATGGAGAGTGACGGATGCCTGACGAACAATCATTAAAAGAGGCGGGGCGTGACCTTATCGGACGCATAGAAGCCGTCATGGATAAGGTCGATTGGTCCAGCATGGTCGAGATGGCCAGGCTGCTTCCACGGGTGCGTCGAACGTTCGTGACCGGCGCGGGGCGGAGTGGTCTGGTGGCGCGCAGCTTCGGTATGCGTCTTATGCACGCGGGGTTGCCTTCGTTCATACCCGGCGAAACTATTACCCCCGCAATCGGCGCCGGCGACCTGCTGGTGGCTATCAGTTGCACCGGTGAGACGGGATACACCGAGTATCTCTCTCGCCGGGCGCGAAGCCTCGGGGCGAAGGTCATCGTCATCACCGCCGATCCTCAATCGTCATTAGCCGGCGATGCGGACAAGGTGATCCACATCCCCGTCGCCGCGCCGGACATCGTCCTGCGGGCGGCGGTGTTCGAGCACGCCGCGAGCCTCTGCCTGGATGCCGTGTTCAACGTGCTCTCCGAACGCCTGCGTGTGGACCTCGCGGAGTTCCAGCAGCGCCACGCGAACCTGGAATAGGAACATGGGCGAATACCAACTTGGAATGATCGGCGCGGGCAACATGGGCGAGGCGATCCTGCGCGGCGTGCTGCGTCAAAACGTGCTCGCTCGCGGGACGGTGATCGTCTCCGAGCCGCTCCTCGCCAAGCGGCAGATGCTTACGAAGGACCTGGGCGTCGCCGCCGTGGACGATAACGCCGTCGCGGCCCGATGCCCCAACGTGCTGCTTGCCGTCAAGCCGCAGGTCATCGCCGGCGTGCTCGGCGAAATTGCACCCGCGGTGAATCCGGATGCGACGATTATTTCCATCGCAGCCGGGATTACGACTGGTTTCATCGACAAGCATCTCGCCGGGCGCGGGCGGATCGTCCGCGTCATGCCGAATACGCCCATGCTGATCGGCGCCGGTATATCCGCCGTCGCCGCGGGACCCAGGGCGACCGACGAGCAGGTCAACTGGACGAAAAAACTTTTTGCGACTTCCGGGCACGTCGTAGTAGTGGACGAGCCGATGCTGGACGCCGTGACGGCGGTATCCGGCTCCGGGCCTGCGTATTTCTTCTACCTCATCGAGGCGATGATCGCCGCCGGCGTCGCCGAAGGCCTCGACGCGGACGTCGCCTGCCAGCTCGCCGTCCAGACCTGTCTTGGAGCAGGCAAGCTTCTCGCCGAGACATCCGAACCCCCGGAAGTGCTACGCGCCCGCGTGACGAGTCCCGGAGGGACGACGCAGCGAGCGATCGAAACTCTGGATGCTGATGGCGTGAAGGCGGCGATGGTCAAGGCGATCCGCGCCGCGGCCGATCGCAGCCGGGAGCTGGGGGCGTAATAACACCAGATGTCACGCATCAGTCGAATAGTTGGTGCAGGAGTTCGTCGCGGGAAAGGCCGAGACGGGCTGAAACGTCCTTCAGAATATTGTTGAGAGTGCCAAGTTTGATCGGGCGGTGATCCGGAATCGTGATGGTGATGGGGCGATTCGTCCTTCTTCGTCAATCGTATGTGGCTGCCTGTTTGTCGCGTGAGTTCGTACCCGAGCCGCCACTATTTCTTCAGAAACTCCTCGAACGCGCCGCCGAACAGCGCGCGCACGTCGCGCCGGATTTCGTCTTTCGTCGGTCGCCAGCCGGCCTCCAGCAGCAGGCGGTACTTCTCGGCCAGCACATCCGCGACGACCTTCTTCGTGTGCGACCACTTGTAGATGAGCTGGTCCAGCACGCGGGCGTCGGAGTGGTTCGCGGTGAAGGTAGCGCCCAGAAGCTCCAGGCGCATTTGCGTTATCTCGTCGATCATGCTCGGATCGTTCAGGAACCACCAGCATCCGAACAGGTGAAGGTTGCCGAACTTCCTCGCGCAGACGCACAACTCGTGCTGGTTCACGCGGGAAAGCATCGTCACGAGAAATTTCACATCCGGGTTCCGGGCGCAGAGGTTCATCACGGCCGAGACGTCCGCAACGCCAACCGCGTCGCCACCGTCGCCCAGCGAGGGGTTCACGCCCTTGCGGACGCCGATCATCATGGCCAGGGGCAGGGACAACTCCTTCGCCACCGGAAGGACGACCTTGTCGAGAACCTTCGCGTAAAGCTCGTCGCAGGGATAATGAAACTCCGGCGGCAGCGAGGCAGCGAGGTATAGCGGATCGATCTTTTTCGCCCAGTCGGAAAGGAACCGCCTCGCTTCGGTAAAACACTTTTCCGTCGGAACGTCTTGTGTGTCGTATCCAGCCGCTCGCATTGTGTCTGCTGCGACGGGCCAATTCAGGATCAGCGTATCGATGCGGAGAGCGGTTTTCAGGCAGTCCAGCCCGGTAGCGCCGGCGGACCAGTGGCGGACTTCTTCCGGCTGGAACGGATCGTTGGTCATCACCGCGTAATCGATGTTGGCGATGCGGAAGACCTCCGCGAGATATTCCCCGGCGTTCTGTTCGGCGAACCATCGGCGGATAGTCGAAAGGTCGCGCCCGGCGATATCCAGCCCCAGCAGGTTGAGCGTAGTGACGATGCCGCGAGCGGCCTCGCTGAGCGCTCCGTGCCGAAGGAAAACGTGCTCCCATACAAGGTCGGCCTGGTTGGGCTTGGCGAGCTTCCAGAATTTTTCCGGCGTAAGCTCGCGCGGGGCGACGGTAAACAACTCCGCGAGAAGGTAATGATACGTCAGCAGTTCATCGACGCCCCATAGCAGCAGGTTCCCATGTGCGGGCGGGAACAGGTGCGTGTGGACGTCAGTTACGGTAACTTCCGCGACGGTCTTGCGAACGAAAATTTCCAACGCTTCGGACGTGGTCGGTGTGGTCATCCTGTCTCTCCTGCCAGTAACAAGACAAGGATACCCGCACGTGGCTCCGGAGAAAAGAGGCACTCAGCGGTTTGTCGTTACTACTCGGCGGCGACGAGCGACCGGCCGTCCAGATTTGGCGGGACTGCCTTACCGAGCAGCTGCAGGAGCGTTGGGAGAACGTCCACCGTTCGGGCGATGGAGATGCGACCTTTCGGCACGCCGGGACCGGCGAGAAGAAGTGGCACGAACATGTCGACGCTGCGAAGTCCGCCATGACCTGCACGGTTGGTCCTGTTGAAGTCCCACCCCGGCGCGGCGAAAAGGGCGATATCTCCCGCTCGCTTCGCACGGAAGTACGCCAGAATCTGCGCCGGCAGGTCGGGGTAGTCCGTCCCGACCGTCGCTCTCAGCCATTCGCGAGACGTGGCGGGCTTTCCGTTGAGCAGCGCGTCGGGAACTTTTCCCAGCCAGGAGAGCGGATCCCCGCCGGAGATTTTCCGATACGAGATCGGTCCGTCTCGTCCGGCCGGCTGGGCGAACTCGACCTCGCCGCCACGTCGAAGGATTCTCACGCGATTGGGCGCGAGGCGGTATGCGACGATATCGACGGCGCCGCCGGCGGAATCCAGAAAACGTTTCAGCAGATCGATCGGCTCGAAGCGCGTAGCGGTTTTCTGCGAAGCACGTTCGACGGGGTAGCTGCGCAGGTCTTTACCATTCGGGCGGACGTTCCACGGGCTGAACCGCACAACCCGGCCTGCGTCGTTGCGAACGGGTTTTCGCAGGCTGATCGTCCAGTTGCGGTCTCCGCTGCCGTTGGTGACGCAGTTGAAGTTCCGGTAGTACTTCTGCCGCTCCTCGAAGGGCGTGTCTTCCCACAGATGTTTTCCCGGAACTTTCAGGCCGATATCGTCATGCAGAAATTCATCGACGTGGAAATGCTTGCCGACGTTAGCGTGCCCGTGATCGGCAGTCAGTGCGATGACGATTTCGTCCAGCAGACCGGCACGTTCGACGTCGCCCAGTACGCGACCGATCTGTCGATCCGTGTGTCGCAGCGCACGGCGGTACTCGTCCGAGGGGATGCCGTACTGGTACGCCTTGCAGTCCGGCGCAAGGAGGTAGACTGTGGTGACGGTGGGCATCTCGCGACGCTTGCGGGCGATGTCCATGATCAGTCCGAAGCGCATCAGTGTCACGCGGTCGATGAATTCATACCACCTGAAGAAAAACGGCGGGCCCGCGGACAGGCGATTTTCGACGAACTTCGTGGTTCCCCGGTGCGGCTGGTAAAAAATCGACGCCGTGGTTCGCCTGGGGAAGTGCTCGTATATGTTCCGCGCGGCGTAATCGCCGTCGAGCGTGTTTTTCTGTGCGATCGTATTATAGTTTCGCCAGATGAGCCGATTGCGATCGAACCAGTTGTTACCGGTTATTCCGTGATGTCCCGGAAACAGGCCCGTAACGATACTTGTGAGATTCACCAGCGTTACAGACGGGACGTTGGCGACGGCTTGCGGGCAATACAGGCCCCGATCCACGAAATATTTTTTGATTGCGGGCAGCTCGCCGGCATCGAGCATATGCCGGAAGATGCTCGCGTTCACGCCATCCACGACGAAGACGATAGCGCCCCGCGTTTCCGCACCCTCCGGCAGGGAGAAGTCCAGCCCGAACGAATCGGCCGGACCGTCCGGCGCCGGAACGCCGCAGCCCGCAACACCCAGGGCGATCACTGCGAGAATGTAACGGAGGCGGGTCATTTCAGGCACGGGAGATCATTTCTTCGTCGGATGCGTCTTGGGCGTCGGCTTCGTTTTGGGCGACTTGATCTTCTTCGGCGGTTTCATGCCGTTGCTCGCCGGAAGGAAGTCTTTTTCCGTCAGGCCGACGTTGAACCGAACGTCGCGATAGACGTACCGGCTGGTGAACTCGTCCTTCCAGCCGAAACCTTCGATGCCCGTCGGAACGAGATATTCCAGGTCGATGTACACAATCGTCGTCTTGGCGGGATAGCCCTTCCCGTCGGGCAGATACCGCTTGAGCACGATCGTCCTGCGCCCGTCGATTTCGGCCGTCCCTTCGTACGATTGCTTCAGGTCGCCGGCGAGTTTCGCCTTGCGATAGACTTCCAGCAGGCTATCCAGCCCGCGCTCGAAGCCGAACATGGTCACGGGCCGTCGCGTGTTCTTCATGGCATCCGGCCCGTCGGGTGTCCGCAGGACGGCCTCGCCGAGAAGAGCACGGATAAGCCCGCTCTTGGGACGCACCAGCATCATCCCGTCGTACTTGCCCTCGACGTAGATAAGCCTGTTTGCGAGCGGGGCGTTCTTTGTCCACTTCATCGCCACGCTGAAGGGCTTTCCGAGGAATTTCACGTCGATCCACTGCGGTTCCTTCAGGACGCCCCCGACGCGTTCCTGCTTGACGAAGGTGCACTTGAAGTCCTGGTAGTTTCTGCGATAGTTCGCCAAGCATTTTTCCAGCAGGGCGACGTGGTCCGTCCTGGCGAGTTTTACAAGTTCGGCAGGCGCCTCGTCCGTTCCGGTCGTCTTGATCTTCTCGGGCGGTTTAACGCAGCCGACGATAATCACGGCTGCGAGGAACGCGTGGATCAGGCAGAAGGTTCGAATCATCGCGGTATTCCTGTGTTTCGGTTACCACCGACGCGCCCATGAAAAACCCCCCTTCTCGCAGTTCGGGGGGGGTAGATGGTTGCCGGCATAATGGTACGCGGCGTCACTTTTTCGGGGGGGCCATTCCGTTCGCCCTCGGAAGGAAATCCTCTTCCTTCAGCCCGACGTTGAACTTCACGTCCTTGTAGACGTATCGACTGGACGGTTGATCGTCCCAGTTATACCCCTCGATGCAGATCGGTACGAGGTATTCCAGGTCGATGTATACGACCGTCGTTTTGGCGGGATATTCCTTCTTTGCGGGAAGATACCGCTTGAGCACAATCGTTTTTCGTCCTGCGATTTCGGCATACCCGCCGAACTCGGTCCGGAGGTCGCCTTGCCGCTTGGCGAGTTCGTATATTTCCAGGAGGCTCTTGATTCCGCGCTCGAAGCCGAACATGCTGACCGGGCGGAGCGTGTTCTTCATCGCTTCCCTTCCGTCCGGATGGCGCGACACGGTGCCGACCAGCCGTCGCATAAGTCCATTTTTCAGGCGGATCAGCATCATGTTATCGTACTTGCCCTCGACGTAAATTATCCGGTTGCCTATCGGGGCGTTCTTCACCCACGTCAGCACGACGCTGAACGGATTGTCCATGAACTTCACGTCGAGATACTGTTCCGCCTTCCAGACGCCGCCGATCCGCTCGCGCTTGATCAGCGTGCAGGTGTAGTCCTGGTACTGCTTGCTCCTGTCCAGGGACATCCGGAGCAGTTCGATATGATCGCCCCGCGCGAGTTGCTCGATTTTACCGGCCTGCTGATCGGCGATCTCCCGTGCGGATTCGCTCTGGCGATTCGCCTCCAGGCTCGCGGACAACTGCGCAAAGAACAAGCCGGCCAGCAGAAGACCTACCAGCAGGCGGATCTTACGGTTCGTCGGTCGAAGCCTGAGCCTCAGCGTCATGAACGCATTACCTCAATTATCCGGCTGCGCCTCTGGCGGCGCCACGCACATGCCGTACCCGTCAAACGGTCGGCCTGTATATATGATCGACACATTACCTGCCGGTCTTGGATATTTTTCCACCACCAAGACCGTAATCGCAGCCGGTGTTTCGCGGTAGTGTAGATGGGACGCCGGGCGTATTCAAGAGAATTCTTGCCTTCGCGGAACAGATGAAGGTTCGGACAATTTGGCGATCCGCCTTGACCGATCATGGCGGCACGTTGTAGAGTACTGCCTCTTGTCGGCGGGTAGAGTGCCCGACGTAAACTTCAAGACTCGTACTTCCAGGCGGCGGTATCTGAAATGAATCTTGTTACCGGAGCAACAGGGCTCCTCGGGAGCCATATCGTCGAGAAACTCCTCGAACGGGGCGAACCGGTGCGCGCACTGGTCCGTCCGACCAGCGATACGCGATACCTGGACGAATGGGGCGTCGAAAAGATCCTCGGCGACGTGACCGACGCCCCGTCACTTCCTGCGGCGATGAAGGACGTGCATACCGTCTACAACGTAGCCGCCAAGGTTGGCGATTGGGGCGCGTGGCGCGATTTCGTAGCCGTCTCAATCGAGGGTACGCGAAACGCGCTCAATGCCGCTCGCGGCGCCGGCGTGAAGCGGTTCCTGCACGTCAGCAGCATATCGGCGTACGGGCACCCGGACGGAAAAGGCCTTGTGCTGGACGAAACAGCGCCGCTTGGCGTCGGCCTGCACAGGTGGAGCTACTACAGTCGGGCCAAAGCTGCCGCCGAGACGCTCGCATGGGAATACCACAAGCGGGGCGACGTTCCCGTGACGGTGGTGAAACCAAGCTGGCTGTACGGGCCAAGGGATCGTGCGTCGATGCCAAGGCTCGTCCGTGCGATAAAGTGCGGAAAGAGCAAGATCATCGGCGACGGGACCAATCGCCTGAACCTGACGTATGCGGGCAACGAGGCAGAGGGGTGTGTACTGGCGGCGACGTCCGAAAAGGCGGTGGGCGAGTCGTACAATCTCGCCGACGACGGAGAGATTACGCAGCGAGAATATTTCAACAAGATCGCCGAGTGCATCGGAGCGAAGCCCGTCACCAAAAAGGTGCCGCGCTGGCTTGCCAGGCACGCCGCGTTCTACATGGAGTTGTTCGGGCACATGTTCGGCAGGAAAACCCCACCGTTGGTCACGCGGTACTCGGTATGGCTGATTGCCAGGCAGTGCTTCTTCAGCAGCGAAAAAGCGAGGCGCGAACTGGGATGGAAGGCTACGGTTGCCTACGACGAAGGTATCGAGAAATCGGTCAAGTGGTGCCTCGATAATTCATAGCACTTTCAGGCAAACCTGACGTATCCGCAGGACTGTTCACCCCTGCAAACAGGGGCGAACGTCTTTTTACTCAAACTGACCGATTATCGAGGCCTGAAAGGCCGCACAGAAATTAGCCGGGGGCGTAAGCCCCCGGATGATAGGCTGTTAACAACCAAGCCCCGACGGGGCGGCAGAAACGAAACCGACTCTTTACCACCGGTCGGC
>JAJRYB010000116.1 GCA_024275995.1 Planctomycetota bacterium
AAGGCGCCGCGCAGCGAATCCCGCCCTCTCCGATGAACAGTAGCCGGTATCCGGTAGTCAGTAGTCAGGAAAAACAGAACCGCCCCGACACTTGATCGGGATGAGAACACGCGCAGACCGGAGCAAGGCGACGTGATGCAACGCGGGTTCGACGCCGTAAGGCGCCGCGCAGCGAATCCCGCCCTCTCCGATGAACAGTAGCCGGTATCCGGTAGTCAGTAGTCAGGAAAAACAGAACCGCCCCGACACTTGATCGGGATGCGAACACGCGCAGACCGGAGCAAGGCGGATGGGCAAGATAACGGGGGACAACATCGGTCGGCAAATGGCGATCATCCTGGACGACCTGGTGTACTCCGCTCCGCGGATCCAGTCGGTCATCTCGTCCAACGGTATCATCACCGGACGTTTCACGCCGCAGGAAGTTGGCGATCTGATCCGTACACTCGAAGCAGGTTCGCTTCCGGCGAGGGTAAATCCGACGCCGGTGTCCGAGCGTAGTTTCGGTCCGATAAAGGGCGCGACCACCTTGCCTTAATAATCCAGCCGTGGATGAATCCGCTTTCACAGAAACCACAGGTGGGGATGAAAGTGAACGCCGACTTGCCGGGCATGACAAGCGGGAGTATTCATTGCGTTGTATTCAATACGTGTGTAAGCGTCGGGGTGTGACGCAGTTTGGCTGGCGTGGTCGCCTTGGCGACAGGTCGCCGGGGTCTTCTCGGAGGCAGGCTGGCATTTGGGAATAGGGCCATGTTTTTCATGTATATCCTTTTGAGCCTGACAACGGGCATTGGATGTTTTGCTTTCGGCAGACGGCGAAGTCACAGTCTAAGAGCCTTGACAGTCCCGGTTCGTCTTCGGATAATCTCTCATTATCAATCCGGATGGATTTGGAATTTGTTTTTTGAATTTAAGGTTTTGTTTTTCCATCGGGGCGTGGCGCAGCTTGGCTAGCGTGCTTGACTGGGGGTCAAGAGGTCGCTGGTTCGAATCCAGTCGCCCCGACTTGGCGGGGGTCGCTCAGAAAGGCGACTCTCGCTTTTTTTATCCGATCATGGCAGGGTGGCGTTCACGCCGCAAGCTGCTGGCGTGTCTGATTCGCAGGCGATATGCTCTCGTCATGAAACTTGCGACGTGGAATGTCAATTCCGTCAAGGCGCGTCTGGAACGCCTGCTGAAATGGCTGGGCAAAACGCGCCCCGACGTGCTCTGCCTCCAGGAGCTCAAGCAGCCCGACGAGGCGTTTCCTCGCGAAGAAATAGCCGCTCTCGGCTACCATGCCGCCGTCCACGGCCAGAGGACGTACAACGGCGTCGCCATCCTCAGCCGGGTCGAACCGGCCAACGTCCTCGCCGGTCTTGACGACGACGTGGACGACCCGCAGGCGAGGCTTATCGCCGCCGACGTGTCCGGCGTGCGGGTGCTCAGCGCGTACTTCCCGAACGGTTCGGAAGTGGGATCGGAAAAGTTCGCCTACAAGCTCGACTGGATGCGACGGCTGGGAGATTACCTCGACCGGTGTCTCGACGCGTCGATGCCGGTCGTGATGTGCGGCGATTTCAACGTAGCCGTCGATGACAGCGACGTAGCCCATCCGGACGCCTGGGCCGGAAGCGTGTTGTGCGTTCCGCAGGTGCGCGAGGCGCTGGAAAAAATCCGCAAGTGGGGTTTCATCGACGTGTTTCGGCGGCAGCATCCCAGCGGCGGGATATATTCCTGGTGGGACTACCGGCGGGGGGCGTTTCGGAGGAACGACGGGATCAGGCTCGATCATGTCTTCGCCACGGAGGCGATTGCGGCCCGATGCACGGCTGCGTCAGTGGACCGCGATCAGCGCGATGGTGAAAAGCCCTCCGATCACGCACCGGTCATCGTGACGTTCGCGGACTGATTTAGAGCAGTTTAAGTAAATCTTGTCGCGTCCTTGCTACTGCGATGTCTTGGGTACTTCGTCCGGCTGCATCGGAAACCCAACGGGGTTGCCTGCTTCGCCGTCCTTGTCCCAAGACCTCTCGCTACGCACTACTACGACAATCTTTACTTAAACTGCTCCATCTCTCATTGCGGCGCCGGTCCGACCTGCTCGATGGTGTATTGCGTTTCTTCACCGCCGTCGAGTTTCAGCAGGACCGTTTCGCCGAGGCTCTTGCCCATGAGCGCCTGCGCGATGGGTGTCCGGTAGCTGAGCACGCGATTCCGGACGTTCGTGTCCCATGGACCGAGGAAGCAAATCTCCACGTCCCAGCCGTCGCTTACGCGCTTCAGGCGGACGCGCGATCCGATGGCGACCGAATCGTCCGGCACATCTTCGGGGTGGATCACCCTTGCCTGCATCAGCTCCTGCTGAATTTTGCTCGCGCGCGCCTTGAGGCGGTTCTGCTCCTCGATGGCGAATTTCCACTCGGCGTTCTCGCTCAGGTCGCCGTGCTCGGCGGCGCGTCCGATGGCGCGCGAGTTTTCCAGCATCTTCACGTAGGTCAGCTCCGTCAATTCCGCCTGGCGCGCATGCAGGGCTTTTTGCGACGTCCAGATAGCCGATTCGTCCAGCCAGGGAGCGACCTTCTCCACCTGGAAGATTGCGAAGAAATTCTCCCGCAGAATATCCAACATCTGGTGGCGGGCGGTCTCGGCGAGTCCGTCCAGGCGCTCGATGCGGGTCTTGATCGTCCTGGCGATCGGTTCGTCCATTTCAAGAACCGCCTGGCGATATGCGGCGAACTCCTGCGAGCTGATCGCTGAGCGTATTTTCTGATACGTCGCTTTCCGAGTCCGGGCGTCGGCGTCCCAGTCACGCTGGACCTCCTGTATGACCGAGAGCATCCGCGTGAGCAGTTCCAGCTTTCCGGGCGCGTTGGCGAGTGGGCGATCAGGGCCTTTCCACAGCCAGATGCAGATGTCCAGATATTTAACGGGATTCGAGATGGCGTTCGAAACGGCCTCGGCGATAACGCCGGTGCGCGCATCTTCGCTTAAATGCGAGATGACCTGATCTATCAGCGCAGCCGGCGCCGTGAGCAGCAGACGTTTGAAGTTTGCCTCGGCATCCGGCCTCTGCGCCAGGGCCTCCATCGCCGCGGGCCAGAGCGAAACGTCTTCAAGCTGCGATATTACCTGCGCGGCGTTCGTCGCTTCGGAAAGAATCTGTGCCGCCGAGGGACATTCGCCCTGCGGTGGCGAGACTCCCATCGCCACGGCTGCTTCAATCGCCAGTGCCGCCGACAGCGCGTTGGCGGGTCGTTTCGAGCGGAACGATCGCACCTGTTCCGCAAGCGTCTCGACGATCGGGTTCGTGAAGGATGCTTCCAGCGGCTGTTTGCGATGGCGCGCATCCTTGGCGTATTGCTGGAGGACGGAGAGGTGCTCCAGCGGCATTCGCGCATCGCGGGCGGCGCCGGCGAAGTGTTCCTCCAGCGAGCGTCCTTTGGGGTAGTAGCGGACGACGGCTGGGTTCCTGCCTTCCAGCGCGAGATATTCGCTTCGTTTGACAGCCGTGCGAGCGCGGTTCCACCACCCGCTCCACTTTTCCTTTGGAAGATGGTCCGGGACGAGCCTGTCTTTCAGAGAGGTGGCATCGATACTGCCTCCGCTGGACATGCATATTCCCATCAGCACGCCGCCGGGGTCCTTGTCCAGCATGGCGCGGAGTTCTTCGGGCCTGTGCCGGCAGAGCACGCGGAAGTCCGTCTCGGCGGTGATGTCGAACTCGTCGGCAAGCGCCTTGGGTTCCATGTGCAGCAGCTTTCCGCCCTCGCCGGTCACCTCGAATTCGCCCAGAGCGGCGTCGTATGCGCGCATCCGGATTACGCGGTTGTCGTAGCGGTTGGCGAGATACATTCCGCTCTTGAGAGCCAGGCACGTGTCCAGTGTTCGCAGCGCGCGTCTGGGGGACTGGCGCCCCATCAGCCCGGCGTTGCGGAAGATCGATTCGAAATGCTCGTTGTCCGCGTAGAGCTGTTTGTAAAGTTCGCCCGTCAGGCTGCGAAGCTCGTCGCTTTCGGGAACGGAGGAGACAACGACCTTGGCGATCTCCAGCGCATCGAGAGGCGCGAGACGCTCGGTGCCGTCGGCTAGCAGGGCCCAGCCCAGTGTCTCGGCGAAATCGAGCCTCCCGGACTCCACCAGCAGGACGAGCACGCTGCCCATGGTTTCAAGCTGGTCCTGCTCGGTCGATCTTGCGATAGCCTTTATCCACGCCGCCTCCAGCTCGACCGTCGAGCCTGCGGCGATCCACTCTTTGACCTGTTCCATATCCATGTAGGGCGCCTTATTCTCCAAGGGGCGGTTATCATCGCATCTGCGAGGCGAAACGTCGAGTCTCTGTTCCGGCGGACCTCGACGGTCCGGCGGATTGACGCGGAAAAGTTTCCGAAATCCGAATATTTACCGGGCCGGTTCTCTGTGTACAATGCACCGCTCACGAAGCTGGGCTGTGAAGCGGAAAGGACACGGGACGCATGCGTTTACTTCTGGTTATGCCTACCGGACTGAGGGTCGGATACGACGAGTATTTTTCGAGTTCTCCGATGGGGATCGAGACGCTCGCAGCGCACGCGTGCGAATATGCCGACGTTGAGCTTGCGGACATGCGTGGCAAGGGTCACGACGTCGAGGCGCACGCCGAGAAACTTCTCGCGGGGCGGCCTGACATCATCGGATTGAGTGTCAACAGCGCGCCGCACACGAAGTATTCCCTCGCGCTGGCCGGGGCGCTCAAGCGCAGGCAGGGCGACCTGATGATCCTCGTCGGAGGCCAGCAGGCGACCTTCCTGCCGGAAGAGATACTCGCCGGCGGCGACGTCGACGCGCTGATCCGAGGCGAGGGGGAATACGCTCTCTGCGAGATCATCCGGAACAGGGACTACCGCGGTATCGCAGGCGTTTCGTGGCGGGACAATGGGACGATCCACACCGAACCGGACCGACCGCTGATAGACGACCTGGACACGGTGCGCCCACCGGCGCGGGATCTCCTGGCGGATCGCTCGCAATATCGCATGGGCGCTTATCGCGTCGAGGGCATAGAGTCCAGCCGGGGTTGCCCGCACCGCTGCTCATTCTGTTCGATCCGCAACTTCCACCGCGGCAAGTGGCGGGCCAAGAGCGTCGATCGCGTGATGAGCGAGGTGGACTATATCCTCGAACACTATCCCGAACAGAAGGTGATCTACTTCGCCGACGACAGCTTCGGGACGGACATGCGCCGCGTCGAGGCGATATGCAGGGCGATCGTCGAGCGAAAGACGGAGGCCTATTTCTGGTGCCAGGCGCGTGCGGATGCACTGGCGAAAAATCCGCACGTGGTCGAGTGGATGGGAAAGGCGCACTTCTCGGCCGTGCTCATGGGTATTGAAACATCCAACCGCAGGCTGCTCGAAAAAACCGGAAAGGGAACCACGCCGGAGCAGGTGGAGCGGACCATCGAACTGCTTCACGCACAGGACATCGGCATCTGGGGCACGTTCACGCTCGGTCTTCCCGGCGAAACGCCTCAGGACACCGTCGAGTGCGCAAAGTCGATCGCGAAGGCCGATGTTGACGTCGTGCAGATAACCGTCGCCACACCGATCCCTGGTTCGGACCTTTATGACGACGCCATCGCCGCCGGCGACCTGGGCGATATCGACTGGGACGACTTCGATTTCACCACGCCGCTGATGCCCGGCCAGCTCCCCAAAGAGGAAATGGACGCCGTGATGCACAAGGCGTACCTCCAGGTCTACCTCAGCCGGCGATTCCTCAGGTCGCTGTTCAGCAAGAGGACGAATCTCTATCGGCTGCGCCGCACGGCGCTGCGCGTGTTCTTCGCGTGGATATGGCTGCTGATCAAGGAGCGGATTGGAAACCTCCTCAGCCGTCGCAGGACAAAGCCTTCCGACGCCAACGACGCCGAACCCACCAGCGCCACGGCGTAAGCGAAGAGCGATTGCGCTCTGCATTTGCGTGCGGTGGAGGATATTATGTCCACGGCTGTCACCACCATGAGGATGCCGAATGGACGATGCTCTCAGAATGCAGGTGCGCAAGGCGCGCGGTAACTTCGCGGCAATGCTCAGCACGTATTCCCTCGGGGCGTTCAACGATAACTTTTTCAAGGTCGCCGTTACCATCCTGGCAGTCAAGGCAGGGTGGGATGCGTTTCGCGGATACGCGACGGTGCTCTTCGCGCTTCCGTTTATATTGCTGGCCGCGCCGAGCGGATGGCTTGCGGACAGGTTCCCAAAACGCAGCATAGTAATCGGCGCAAAGCTGCTGGAACTGGGCGCGATGGTCTGCGGGGCGGTGGGGATCGTGCTGGCGTACTGGCCACTGATACTCGTGATGATCTTTCTCATGGCGGCGCAATCGGCGATCTTCAGCCCGTCGCTCAACGGATCGATCCCGGAGCTTTACCCGGACCGGTACGTGCTGACGGCAAACGGGTACGTCAAGATGTTCGTCACCTGCGCTATCCTTGCCGGTACGGCGCTGGCGGGGGTGATACTGGGGCTTGGCAAGGGGTGGGAGCTTCTCGGCGTCCCGGCAGGGCGGATGCTCATTGCCGTGTCGGTGCTTACCGTCGCTATCGGGGGGGTGCTGGGCAGCCTTGGCGTGCCGAAAAGACCCGCGGCGAACCCCCGTGCGAAGTTCCCCTGGAAGTCGCTTGTGGACACCTTCGACGAACTGCGCCGATTGCGCCGCGACAGGCTGCTCTGGACGGTCCTGCTCTGCAGCGTGTTCATATGGTTCATCGGGCAGTTGCAGGTGCTGGTTATCCTGCTGTGGGAGAACCGCCAGTTCTATCTTGGTGAAACGAGGATCGGCCTGCTGCTGGGGGCTGAACTGCTCGGGATAGGTGTCGGAGGACTGGCGGCGGGGCGATTGTTCAGAGGGCGACGATGGCATCGCCCGCTGCCGATTGCGATGTTGTGCCTCTCGGCGGCGATGTTCGTAGTGTTCGCCCTGCCGATTCTCCCTGCCGGCTGGCGGATTACCGTTCTCTACGTCACCGTATTCCTGGCGGGAATAGCCGGTGGGATGGTGCTCGTCCCGTGTGAGAGTTTCATCCAGGTTCGTCCACCCGCCGAAAGGAAAGGCGCAGTCATCGCCGCGGCGAACTGCGCAGCCTTCATCGGAATCCTGCTTGCCGGACTGGTCGCAAACGCGCTGAACTGGTGGTTCAGTCCTACCGAGAGCTTCGGCGTGATGGCCGTTGCGACGGCGGTATTCGCCGCGTGGGTATTCTTCGCCCTGTCGAAGGGAAACGTGCTGCTGCGGACGTTCGTGAAATTCTGCCTTTGGCTGCGGTACAAAATCCGCGTGAGGGGGATGGACGAAATCTGCCGGCGCGGACGAAAGGGGATACTGTTCCTGCCGAACCATCCAGCCCTGATCGATCCGATCATCGTCCTGGCGCACCTGAACGGTCCTTTCGCCCCGCGAGCATTGGGCGATAAGGACCAGATCGACAGGTTCTTCATTCGCTACCTCGCCCGCCGGGCCGGCGTCGTTCCGATTCCGGACATCGCCAAGTACGGGCCCGGCGCTCGCGGAGAAGTGCAGGACGTGCTCGCCGGATGCATCGAAGGTCTGCGCCGCGGCGAAAATATGGTCTTGTACCCGTCGGGTCACGTGTACCACAGCCGGCTGGAGGACCTGCGGGGAAACAGCGCGGTGGAGCGAATCCTGCGAGATCTTCCGGAGGTCCGTGTTGTCCTGGTGCGCACCACGGGTCTGTGGGGAAGCGCGTTTTCGATGGCATCCGGCCGCGTGCCAAACGTCGCCAAAGTCCTCCGCAGGGGATTGCTCTCGCTGCTTGCCGGAGGTGTGTTCTTTGCTCCGAGACGTCGCGTGGATATCGAGTTGCAGGAACCTGCGGACCTTCCGCGATCCGCCGGCAGGAAGGAGATCAATCAATATCTCCAGGACTTCTACAACCGTCTCGCGCCGCCGAACACGTACGTTCCATATTCGCCGTGGGAGCGAGGCGGCGTGAGGCAATTACCGGAGCCGGAGATCGTTCGCAAGTCCGCCGACTTGCGGGCGGTGAGCGAAACAACACGAAAACTCGTAACGCGGCACCTGCGGGAATTTGCCGCCGTGGACGATATTCGCGACGATCAGGACCTCGCCGGCGACCTGGGAATGGACAGCCTGGCCCGAACGGAGTTGCTCGTCTGGATCGAGAGCGAATTCGGCTGCGCACAGAGCGACGTGGATTCTATCCGCACTGTCGCGGACGTTCTGCTGGCGGCGTCCGGCGAGGCGGTTTCAGCCAGGCCGGTGGAAATCGTTCCACCGCCTGCCCGGTGGTTCCGGACGCCCTCCGCGCGGCGGGCGATTGTACCGAACGCCGATACTATTACCGGTGCGTTCCTCGCACAGGCGCGTCGCACGCCGTCTCGGGCGATCATCGCCGACCAGGTCAGCGGCGTTAAGACGTATCGCGACCTGATCGTCGCCGTCCAATTGCTCCGGCGGCACATTGTGTCGCTGCCCGGCGAGCGCGTGGGTATTCTGCTACCGGCGAGCGTAGCCGCGACGACCATTTACCTGGCGGCGCTCTTTACCGGAAAAACGCCGGTCATGATCAACTGGACGCCGGGGCGTCGCAACCTGGAGCATTCGCTCGAGTCGGCGCAAGTCGAGAGCATCATGACTTCGAGGCGACTGACCGAACGCCTCGTGTCGCAGGGGACCGACCTGTCGTTCCTCGCTTCCCGCATGGTCGCTCTGGAAGACCTTGCCGCGAAGTTATCCACGACGGACAAGCTCCGTGCGGTTGCAACGAGCCGACTTGGTTGGGCGTCACTGCGAAAGGCGCCGGTTTCGACCACCGCGGCTATCCTTTTCACCAGCGGGTCGGAGGCGCTTCCCAAGGGCGTTCCGCTCAGCCACGCCAACATTCTCGCGAACCTTCGTGCGATCGCGGAAACGGTCGAACTTCGCACGTCGGACTGCATGATGAGCATACTCCCGCCGTTCCACTCGTTCGGGCTGACCGTCAACGTCGTCGCGCCCCTCGTGCTGGGCATCCGCTCGGTGTATCACCCCAATCCGATGGAATCCTGGGCGATCGGTCGACTGGTCGAAGCTTACGGCGCGACTCTGCTGGTTGGCACGCCGACGTTTCTCGGCGGGATCGTCCGCGCGTCGGAGCGGAGGCGGCTCGAATCACTCCGCCTGGCGGTCACCGGCGCCGAGGCCTGCCCGCGCCGCGTTCACGACGCCATCGCAGAAAAGTGCGAGCGGATGACAGTTCTGGAAGGATACGGCGCTACGGAATGCTCCCCGATTATCTCCGTGAACGACGAACACCGCCCGCGCCCCGGGACCATCGGCAGGGTTCTGCCGTCTCTGGAGTATGCGCTGGTGGACGTCGAGACGAACCGCCGCGTGGCGAAAGGCGAGAGGGGCATGCTGCTGGTTCGTGGCCCGAGCGTGTTCGACGGCTACCTTGGCGGCGGGGAGACGTCTCCGTTCGTGGAGTTCGAATCAAAAAAATGGTATCGTACAGGCGACCTCGTGTCGGAGGACGCCGATGGCGTGCTGACTTTCCGTGGAAGGCTGAAGCGTTTTGTGAAGGTCGGCGGCGAGATGATCTCGCTTCCGGCGATCGAGGCTGCACTCGATCCGGAATATCCGCCTGGCGAAGACGGGACGCCCGTTATAGCGGTCACTGCCATCGAAAAAGGCGAGCGCCCGGAGATTGTGCTCGCTGCGACGTTCGACCTGGATCGCGCCGAGGTGAACCGCCTGGTCCGCGAGGCGGGATTCTCGCCCCTGCACAACGTTGCCCGCGTGGTTCGACTTGACGAAATCCCCACGCTCGGCACCGGTAAGACCGATTATCGCAGGCTTGCGGAGTTGATATGATTGTACTCGGGAGGGAAACCCCGCGTCCGGTGGCGCATTGGAACAGAAGTCACTCGCTGGAGAACAAAATGAACGGCACGGTAAAATCGTTCCCGATCGTGGTCCTGTTTCCGGTGCTGCTTACGCTCGCATCACCGTGTTTCGGGCAGGCTGCCCCTGTCGTCGAAACTGCCCCGACGACAATACCGGCGTTGGAGGCGGTGTTGTACCCGATTAAGCAGGGCGGCAAGTGGGGGTATATCAACAGGGCGGGTTACATTGCAGTTCAGCCTCGATTCGCCTGGGCGGGCGATTTCAGTGAAGGCCGGGCGCGCGTCAACGTGGGCGGGACCTTCCGGAAGCGTCGCGGACAGCCCCAGGGCGTCCTCGTCGGCGGCAGGTGGGGATACATCGACAATACGGGTAACATCAGCATTCAGCCGATTTATCAGCAGGCGTTCAACTTTCTGGATGGTCTTGCCGCCGTGCGCATAAATGGGAAGGAAGGTTACATAGACCAATTTGGAAAGGTTGTAATCGCGCCGAAATATGCAATGGCGGCAGGATTTTTCGACGGGCTTGCAGCCGTCAAAATCGGCGCCCGCTGGGGGTTTATCGACAAGACGGGCAAGCTCATTATTCCGAATCGTTTTCCGTACGTCGGTTACTTTTCGGAAGGTCTCGCGCCAGCGGAGATGCGAGGCCGCTACGGATACCTGGACAAGAAAGGTAAATTCGCCATCAAGTCGCAGTTCCTTGTGGCGGGTCAATTTTCGGACGGGTTGGCGCCGGTGCAGGTGAACACCCAGCCGCGGCGTAAAAAAGCCGATCGGAAGAAAAAGCTCAGCGGCATCAAAAGGAACATGCGCCTGTGGGGTTACGTCGACACGTCCGGGAAAATCGTTATTCGCCCGCGTTTCGCCTCTGCGGAGGAGTTCTCCGAGGCGCTGGCGTTCGTGTGGGACGCCGGTACAATCGGGTACATCGACAAGACCGGGCGGATGGTGCTTCCGGTCAAGGGCGACACGGGACAGAAATTTTCGCAGGGGTTGGCGGCGGTACGATTCGACGGGAAGTTCGGGTACATCGACAAGACCGGTCGAAAGGTGATCCCTCCAAGGTTCGAACGAGCCTATCCCTTCGTCAACGGCGTCGCTCGCATCCAGGTGCAAGGAAAGGTGGGATATATCGACAAGAGAGGCCGATATATCTGGGAACCATCGAACTAGAAGCCCTTGTGAAAAACGGATGAGAGATGACACGATCCTATTTTATTGACACCGACGGTCGGAAATCTATAATCGCACGCGTCTGGCGGTTCGTCGTCTCGCGGTGTTCTGGTGGGAGAAGTGCCCGCGGCGGCTGGGCGAAAGGCCTTATTCTATTCATATGGATTTGTATGGTTGCAAAGACAGTGACTCAATCAGATCGTCAGCGACGTGGGAGATAGCATGACTGCGAAACGAAGACACATCGTATGTGCGTTGTTGGTGGGGATTATGATACTTGCCTGGACACCGTCGTTGTGGTCCCAGGACACCGCCGACGGCGATGCGGTAAAGACGCTCGCCAAGCAGTGGCGGGACCTGCTGCACTACATTCGCATCGGTCAGCAGGACATGGCGCAGAGTTTCGCCAAGGCGATACTCGCCTCCGGCGCCAAACCACGTCAGATATATCTGCTCAGCGTCGAAACTCACGGATCGCTTGCCGACCTGGCTCGCGGGGCGCGCCTGGGCGGGATGAAAGTCCTGGTCGATAAGATCACCGCCCTGATCGAGAAGGGGTACGAAGACGAGCGATCCGATCCGGACCAGATCGGCAGATCGATAGCGATGCTGGGCAAATCCGAGCGGGAGGCGCGCATTGGCGCCGCACGTCTGGTTCGCAGCGGCGAGTACGGGCTTCCACAACTCGTTCAGAAGCTTGCGGACGCGAAGACCTCAATCGGAATTCGGGAGAAAATCGTCGGTATCCTGCCGCGCATCGGAAGGCAGGGCGTTCGCGCGATGTCCGTCGCACTGCAATCCACCGAGCCTCGCGTCATAGAGGCTGTCGCAGGCGCCCTGGGACGCATCGAGTATCCGCACGCCGCTCCGCAATTACGACAGCTTCTGGAACGCAAGGGGTTGCTGCCGCGAACGAAGCGAATCGTCCGGGCGGCGCTGCTGTCCTGCGGTGGAAAGGGGGCGACGGAAAAAAGCCTCGCTCAACTCTACTACGAACTGGCGCTGAAATACTATTATCGAAGCGAATCGGTACTTCCGGACTCGCGGTACGCTTTTGCCAACGTGTGGCGTTGGCGGAACGATCGCCTGGAGTACACACCCGTTCCGCGTCCCATCTTTTGCGATATCTACGCCATGCGATATTGCCGGATCGCCCTTGGGTACGACGGTAAGTTCCACAAGGCGCTGTCGCTGTGGCTCGGGGCGTACCTTAAACGTGAAGCCAACCTTCCCACAGGCGCGAAAGACCCGCTGGCGCCGAAGGAACCCGCGAAATTCTTCGCCCTGGCCAGTAACGCCAGGTACGTACAGGACGCCCTTGGCAGGGCGCTGCGGGACCGCGATACCGTCGTCGTGCTGAACCTCATCGAGGCGCTGGCGAGAACGGCCGGCGCGGAAACCCTGGTCCAGCCGGTCTCCGGCGGCGTGAACCCGCTGGTCGAGGCGCTGCGGTATCCGAACCGTCGCGTCCAGGTGCTTGCGGCGCTGTCGCTGGCGCGGGCGCTGCCCAGGAGGCGGTTCACCGGGTCCGAGATGGTGGTGGACGTTCTGAAATCGGCGCTGCGGCTGAGTGGAAAGAAGCGCGCCATTCTCGTCGTTGCCCAGCAGGACCTTCGCAATAAGCTCAAGGATGCAATTCGCGCCGCCGGGTATGAACTCGTCGACGAGCCGGACCCGAACAAGGCCCTTGTCGCCGCACGAGGCGCAAAAGGCGTCGATGTGATCGTGCTGTCGGATAGCCCCCGTGCGGTGGGTGTCATCAGGGACCTTCGCCGCGATCCGAGGCTCGCCATAACGCCTGTGGTGGTAGTCAGCGGTTCATCCAGAACGGCGACGGACGTTAAGGACGACAAGTACGTCGTCGTGATAGCTCCGGATGCCGATGCAGGCGCCGTAGCGGGAGCGATGTCCGCAGCCGGCAAACTCAGCGGCGTTGGGCCGTTTGACCAAGCGGAAGCGGGCGCCTGGGCGGTCGAGGTCGCCAAGGCGATCCGAATGCTCGGCCTGACGAAGAACGGCGTGTTCAACATTCTCCGTACGCAGGATGCACTGTTGGAAGCGCTGGCCGACAAGCGGGGCAACGTTCGAGTAGCGGCGGCGAACGCCCTTGCTGTGCTGACCACCAGCAAGGCGCAGGCTGGTATCGCCGCACTCGCCGTCGACAGTGCCGTTGACGAAAAAATCAGAATTGCCGCATACAAGGCGCTCAGCGAATCGGCGCGAAAGTCCGGTGGAAACGTTTCGGACGAACTGGCAGACGCCATCGTCGCGGTCGTTATCGGCGACGGCAGCCAGGTGGAGCGACAAGCCGCGGCAGAGGCGCTTGCGGCACTGGGCCTGTCGAGTGAAAAATCCGACGCGATGATTCTCAAAACGTCGGAAAACGATTAGGGCCGCATAACACCAAAAAGAGTTGGCGAACGAGCTGCGGACAAACGTCTGCGGCCTGCCTACCGGTAGGCAGGCTCGTTCTTTTTACTCTCTTTGGAGCTTCGCCGGCAGATATGGCGCCCAGGCGTTATAGGCGACGTCAGGTCGTCGGAGATGTCCGCCGCGAACCTCCTTCTTCCGCGTAGTGTACACACGGTGACGCCGCAACCAGCGGAACGCCGCCCATGAATCCTCCTGGATCGGTTGCAAATCATCCTTACCCCAGAAAATGAAGATGGGTATTTTGCGGGCCTCGTCGCTCAGGCGGATGCGATCCATCGCCCGGATATCGCTGTTGCACGCCCTTGCCGTCAGCATGTTGAACCGATCAGGATTCCGCAGGCCGATCCAGTACAGCGGGTATCCCCCGGCTGAGAAACCAGACAGCATTATTGCGGGCTTGCGTCCGGTCTTCGGATCGCCGCGATCGATATTATATTTCTTCGTGACGTGATCGATAATCGCGAGCGTTATTTTCTCGTCCTTTTCGAGTTTTTCCACGTATCCGACGTTCGGCAGGATGCCCTCGGCACTTTGGAGTTTCGGCGCTATCACCACGAAACCCTTCCGCTCGGCAAGAGCTTTCCATTCGGCTATCTGCCTCGTGTGCCCGTCCCACAGCAGGCTTCCGTGCAGCGTGACGACGAGTGGCCAGGTTCGTTCGTTCGAGTGGTAGCTTGGCACGTAGATCGAGTAGATGGCGCCGGTTTGCGGCTCCACCATTCGCCTTTGGGGCGCCGGAACGTCCTGCGACTGCGTAACGGGGCACCCGGAAAGGAAACCCAGCAGCGGGAGAAGAAGCAGTATGTGAAATTTCCCAGTAACCTCGCGTAACTTCAGGCTGAATCGTTTTCGCATTTCAGGCTGCTTTCAATAGTATTGGACAGATGCTCTCATGTCCCGATAGTAAGCGAAAAGCATCGCATTTGCGGGTGTGACGCGGCGATTTTCTCCATCACCTTGTCCCTCTCCTCCCGGCTGCACGCGACGAACTGTGCCGTTCCGTCGCCCTGGCTTCCGACGCCCTTTCCACCATACACATGCGGCCTGATTTCCTCGGAGTTCAACAGCTCGTGCAAAAGCGGGCTGGCGAGCTGGTCGGGACTGAACCGCGCGATCGAATCGTCGAATATCCGTTGCGCCTCGGTCATCAACTTCCCGACGGTTTCCGCCTCGCCGAGCGTTATCGCGCGGAACGCGGCGCGGACGATGCGTTCGTTCTCTTCGCCCAGCGCGCGTTGAAGTTCCGGCGAGCCAGGGAATGCTTTCTGGAGATCGCCCAGGATGCGCACCGTGTCCTTTTGCCCCGCAAGGTCAACGAAGAACATCTCGATCTTCCCACCGGGGAAGACCGGTTCGACCTTCACTTCCGCATTCTGTCGGAACGTCAGCAGGACCGGCGTTTTTCCGTAGATGCACGCCTGGTCCATCCGCCCGCACTGGCTGCCGGTCAGCCGTTCTCCGAGATACGCCAGCTCCATCAATTCGTGGAAGAACAGCCCGAACTCGTACAGGAGATCGAACGCCCTGGCGACGAGAATGCACACCGCGGCAGAGCTGGACACCCCCTTGCGCAGCGGCAGGTCCATCGCGGTAATCCGCAGATCGATCCCTCCCGGCGCGTCCATTTGCGTGAGCACCTGGTGCGCCGTGCCTGCGCAATACCGGAAGAACTCCTGCTCGTCATGGGCGATCGACAGAAGGGACCCGGCGTCCCACGGACACGAAATCCGGTCCGTCCGGCCGGATGGTCGTCCGTAATCGTCGGGAATCGGGGTTTCGACGGAGAACACGTCGGACTTTCTCGCCACGGCCGAGAGCCCCTGGTCGGTTCCTATGACCAGGCAGTACCCGCTCTGCGGAGAGATTTGTCCAGCCCAGTCGGCATGTTCGCCGAACAGGCACAGGCGCCCCGGAACGAAAAGGTCCACTGCATCATTCGCCATCGAAGGTAGGTTCCGTTGTTTCCAGACCGATCAAAGCGTTTATTTCTTCCGCCGGATCATCACGTTGTGCAATTCCTTGAACCGCCAGTTCATCGCGTGCAGGATGAGTCCCAGGAAGAAGCAGCCGGCCGACATCAACATGAGTCCCGTCGCGAGGATCGCCAGGGGAACGCGCTGGACGTATTGCGCGCTTACGTACTCCGCCACCGGGGGAATGCCCGCGAGAATCCCCAGCACGAGCAGCACTATCGAGATCGACCCGAAGACCGTCAGCGGTTTGAACGCGCGGGCAAGGTTGAAAAGTTTCCACAGTACGCGGAAACCGTCCCGGAACGTGCGAAGCTTGGAGACGCTGCCTTCCGGGCGGACGGAGTAGGGCACCTGCACCTCGACTATCTTCAGCCGGTAGTACAAAAGGTGGACGGTCAGCTCTGTCTCCACCTCGAAGCCGGACGAGACGATCGGAATTCGCTCGATAACCTTCCGGCTGAACGCGCGGTATCCCGACATGATATCCGTGAGCTTCGCGCCGAATATCCTGTTAATCAGTCCGCGAACCAGGCCGTTTCCCGCGACGTGGAGCGGACGGAACGATTTGTTTTCGAATTCCGCCAGTCGCGCGCCGACGGCCATGTCCGCATCGCCGGCGAGCACCGGTTCGAGCAATTGCCCGACGCAATCGGCCGGGTACGTGTCGTCGCCGTCGGTCATTACGTAGTAATCGGCGTCGACCTTGTCGAACATGCTTTCGATAACGTAACCCTTGCCCTTGCGTGGCTCCTTGATAACGAACGCCCCGTGCTCGCGTGCGATCTCGGCGGTGCGGTCCGTGCTGCAATTGTCGAACACGTAGATCGCCGCGTCCGGCAGCTGCGCGCGGAAGTCGTCCACGACCTTTCCGACCGTAGCCTCTTCGTCGTGGCAGGGGATAAGCACCGCTATTCTTGGGGAAGTTTCCATGTCGCCCGTCATGTTACCCGCCGTTCAGAACGATTCCAAGTGCCATCATCGCTGTCGTTGCGGGCCGGTCTGGCCTTCGAGGTTGGCCAGTCGCTTTCGTGCCTGCTCGGCTGCGGGGGTTGAGGCGTATCGTTGCATGGCGCGGCGATAGAACGTCGCCGCCTCGGCGGAGCGGTCCCGTTTCTCGTTGCAATACCCCAGCCAGAACGTAGCCTCGGCTGCGCGAACGCGATCCCGCTGCCGGTCGAATTGACCGGCTACGCGATGGAATAGCGATTCCGCCTCGTCATATCGCAGGTCCGCGACCGCCTGCATCGCCAATTGAAACTCGCGAAGCGTCTGCGGATCGTCTGAACGAGCGGCGCCCCGATGCCTGAGGGGTCCCATTGGTTGCTGAACGGCGCATCCGCAGAGAATCGCCGCGATAAACAACGCCGACGAAATTGTCCTTGCCTGCGACACGTCAGGCTCCCATCAGGATGAGTTTCGCTTCGATCAGCCAGCTTCTAACGGCAGGATCTTCCCCGCCGAGAGCAAGCACATCGTCGATCCGGGACATGAGCTTTCCGTCGCGGATAAGCTTTCCGAATGCGTCCGCAGCCGGTCTGTCATACGGGTCCGTCATGTCCAACTGCGTGAGGACCACCTCCAGGCGGTCCAGCACGTTTCGGATGCGATTGCTTCGCGCGGCGGCGCGAATTTCGACGAAACGCGACAGCATTCGTCCGCGACGGGCGGCTTTTTTTCTCGCCGCCAGACCTGTTTCGTCGCCTGCGGAAATATCGAAGTACATCCGCTGGAACTCCGCCTGCATTACCTTGTGGCGAGCCTCCAGCGTGTGAAGCGCAACCAACGTCTTCCGCCGAGCGGCGAGGGTGTCGTCGTTCATCTTGCGAAGACTTGCAAACTCCTTCAACGCTGCGGACAGACGCTTCCTGGAGTACGCAAGAGCTTCCGATACATCCGCCAGCTTCCGTCTTGCTGCGGAAAGCTCGCCTTCGGACACCTTCAACTTTTCGGATGCCTTATCAAGCTCGGCCTGCCTGGCGTTGAGCTTTTCGGTAAGCTCCCTGCGGACTATCACCACTTTTACCGGATCACCCCGAAGCGCTTCTTCCAGCTTTATCGCGAGGGCTGTGATCTCGCCCGACGCCGCGGTGTATTTGCTCTCAGCGTCGGCCTTGGCTTTTTCGACGGCTACGAGCTGCTCGCGGAGATTCTTTATTTTTACAGCGTGCCGGTTTTTCAGATCGGAGATGTTTTTTTCCAGTTCCGCAAGCCTCGCCGTGTCCTGCCCACCGGAAGGCGTCTGCGAACCTTTCGGCGCGGACAGGTAGACCACGCCCGCCGCGATAAGCAGACCTGCCGCGATAAGCAGACCTGCCGCGATTGCAGCCGGCAGCCATCGCACCAGCGTCGGTCTGCGACCGCCGGACTCGTCCGCATCCGCCTGTGGCGCCTTTCCCGGGCGGACCTGGCGGGCGGATTCATCCGCGCCCCATTGACGAAGCAACTGCTCCACCTGGCGATTCGAATTTTCCGGATTATCAGTCATCTGTCCTTCAGACCATATCCTCTGCCGGCGCCCGGGCGCAGGCTTATTATGGCGAGATTGCGCCTTTCTTTTTCAGGCAGCTCTCCAGGTTTTCGCTCGCCTGTCGAAGGCGGACCCTCACCGTCGATTCGGGCAGGCCCGTGAAAGCCGATATGCCCCGCGTGGTCCTGCCTTCGACATATCGCAGCCGGACCACGGCGGAAAGATCCTTCGGCAGTGCGGAAATGCACCCGCGGAGGATTTCCACCTGTTCGCGAAGCTCCGGCGAGGCGTCGGAATCGCCCTTGATGGCGAGCACATCCTCGGCGATTTCCGGATCGAAATTATCAGGCCGAGGTCTGCGTGACCACTGGCGGCGGGCGACGTTTCGGGCGATTGCCGACAGCCAGGTGCGAAAGTTCCCGCGGTCCGCGTCGAACGTGTCCATCGACCTGTGTACCCGCACGAAGACATCCTGCGAGAGATCGTCGGAGTCTGCCTGGGCGAAACCGCTGCGAAGGAAATATGCTTTCACCCTCGCAGCGTGCCGGCCGTAAAGGGCTTCAAACGCAGGCCGTTCGCCCGCGATACATGCCTCCACGAGTTTTGCGTCGGCGTCGGTCAATACTGTCGTCCACCCGTTTGGTCAGAACGGTTTGATTGTCGCCAAAGGCTCAACCGGTGATGATTTTTTGCACGTTTTCCGGCGTGACCGGCTCGATTATTCCGCGATCGGTAATGATAGCGCGGATCAGTTCCGCATCCGTCACGTCGAAGGCCGGGGCGTAAGTTTTGACGCCCACCGGTGCGGTTCGCCGGCCGAAGCCTTCGACGATTTCCTCGGCTGCGCGCTGTTCGATGGGAATCTCGCTGCCGCAGGCAAGGCCCATGTCGAACGTGCTGTAAGGTGCGGCCACGTAAAAGGGCACGTTGTTCCTCGCGGCGCAGACAGCCAGTGGATACGTTCCTATCTTGTTGGCTGCGTCGCCGTTGGCGGCTATTCGATCCGCGCCGGTGATGACCATCTGCACTCGGCCTTCGCGGAGCACCTGCCCGGCGGTGCTGTCGGTGATTACGGTGGTGTCGATTCCCGCCTGCATAAGCTCCCATGCGGTAAGCCTGCTTCCCTGGAGAATCGGCCGCGTCTCGTCGCAGTAGACGCCGAACCTGTGTCCGCGCGCGTGGGCGACGTACATTCCAGCCGTGGCGGTTCCTATCCCCGCCGTCGCCAGAGCGCCGGCGTTGCAGTGCGTCAGAACGCCGGAGCATCGGGCGATAAGCGGGCTTGCAAGGTGGCCTATCGCAAGGCACATCGCCTCGTCCTCGGCGTGGATATCCTTCGCTTCTGCGAGCATTGCCCGGCGGACGCCGTCGAAGTCGTCGCCGGAGCTTTCCACGGCGCGACGCAGCACACGACGGACCGCCCATGAGAGGTTCACAGCCGTGGGACGCGAGCTTTCCAGGTATTCCGCAGCCTCGTCCAGTTTCGTCATGAACTCCGCGCCGTCGGGAATACTCTGTGCGGCAAGTACCATTCCGTACCCCGCCGTCACGCCGATAGCGGGCGCCCCGCGGACGACAAGGCGGAGTATTGCTTCCCATACCGCGGGCGCGTCCTTGCAGTCGATGAATTTCGTTTCGCCAGGCAGCAGAGTCTGCTCCAGCAGGCGGAGACAGCCGCGACGCTCGTCGCCGGTCCATTCGACGACCTTCACGGGCGGGCGGATGTCCGATATGTCCGATCCGTTTTCGTTCATGCGTGCCAACGTATCGGAAAAGCCGTTTTCCCGCAAGAGCGTGCGGGCGGTACAATGTTCCCATGGACGACGATACGCCGAAACCCCGAAAACGAAAACGAAAAAGGCCGATCTACAAGCGCGCCTGGCTGTACGTCGTTCTGGGCATCGCGATTGTGTTTGTGATCTGCGTCGGTCCCTGGCCGCTCTATTACTCGCATTACGACGGGACCGCTTACGCCCGCAGGACGTTCGAGCGCATCGGCGGGCTGGATTTTTCATCCCCGTCGGGATCTTTGAGCGCCGCTGCCGGGCGCGTGGAGATAACTCCCCCCGTCGGCGAACCGATGGGGGGGTTCAGCGCACGCGATCCGATGACCTCCGACGGCGTTCTGGACAAACTCTACGCCCGCGCGATCACGCTGTCGGCCGGCGGGAAGACCGTAACTATCGTCGGCGGCGATATTCTGCTGATCCTGCCGGAGCTGCGGGACGCGATTCTCGATCGAGTCAAGCTGCAGCGCGAGGAGGTGTACTTCACAGCCAGCCACACCCATTCCGGTCCGGGTGGATACTCCAGCCGGTGGATTGACCGGATAAGCCTGGGCGCCTACGACGAGAAAATCCTCGATCGCCTCGCCGATCAGTTCGCCGAGGCGATTGTTAAAAGTCGATCATCCCTGGAACCGGTACGTCTGAGCGTACGCACGATTACACCGTCGTCGCGGACGAAAAAACTTTTCGTTCGCAACCGGCTCTCGCCCGGCGACGAGGCGCACGGGACGGTTTACGTGTTGAGCGCGCTTCCGATCATCCAGTCAAGGCCATCCGCTTCGGTCGCGACGCTCGTTGTCGCATCGCCTCATCCGACGACTTTGGGTCGAAAGAATCGCTATTACTCGTCTGACTATCCCGGCGTGGTGCAGCGGAAGTTCGAATCCTCCGGCGATACGGTGTGCCTGTTCGCCGCCGGCGCGGTGGGTTCGATGAGTCCGGCTGAGCTTGTCCCGCGAGGCGAACAGCGGCGCCGGTCCGTCGGAAACGTCGTCGGCCGGCTGGCGGGACTTGCGATTGATCGAAAGGCCCCGAGCACAGGTTCCTCCGACGTCGCGGCTAAAATCGGGCGGTGGGATTCGAACCAGGTCCGGCTGTCGTCTTTCGTGCTGGACGTAAATCTGTCGCCCCAGCAGTATCTCCTTGGCGAATATCTGCGTCTTTCACCTCTCATCACGAGCTACCTGCACAATCGACGGACGTACATCCATGTCCTGCGGATCGGCGATACGGTTCTGTTCGGCATGCCGTGCGATTATTCGGGAGAACTGGCAGCCGAGCTTGAAAAGTGGGCTTCTTCCCGCGGGCTGGTTTCCATCGTCACGAGTTTCAACGGCGATTACATCGGATATCTCGTGCCGCAGCGTCGCTACCGGCAGCCGAACTACGAAACGCGGGACCTGAACCTGTTCGGACCATGGTGCGGCGAATATTTCAACGATATTTGCAGGCGAATCCTGATGCGCCTCGATGCGAATTTCCCCGCGCCCGCTCCTGAAAATCAATAACTTCTTCAAGCAGGCTCATTTCAGGCGCGATTTTTGACGATATAGGATCAAGAGCCTATCCGAATAACCGCACGGAGCCACGTTGTGACGAAAACGAGATGGACGCAAGGAAGGACGACGAAGCCATACCTTAACGGTATGGTGAGGAGTTCTGACGCCGCAGACGCTCGTTTTCGCACAACCCGAAGGGACGGGCGTCTTTTTGCCCAGCCCTACGTTGCTCGGACTCAGCGGCCCAACGGGGTCGCAATCGTCCTCGCGCCTTGATCTGTGCAAAAAACCGCTCCGTCGCGGCCCGCGGGGTTATTCGGATAGGCCTTAGCCCACGCGCCAGGGTGGGCACGGATTATGCGGACCCGCAGGCGCTGCTGCGCGAAAACAACCGGCGAGTCCAAGGAAGGAGCCGCGGATGCTGGTGTTGTCCAGACAACGTGACGAGACGATCATGATCGGCGATGACATCGAGATCACCGTCGTCGATATCCGGGGAGAGAAAGTCCGCCTCGGCATTTCCGCACCGGCCCATGTCCCGGTGCATCGCAAGGAAGTCTACGAAGCCATCAAGCGCGAAGGTCGCACGGGGACCGGAGAAGGCGGCGGGCGAGTCGAATCGCTCGCCAAGCGCAAGCATCACGAAGAGGACAAACCCCCTTCGCCTCCCACGCAGCACGATTCCAGACAATAATCGGCTCTACCGGACTTCCCGTTCCATGGCGCAGCCCATCGCCTCCTGAATGGCAGGAAGGTGGCAGACCTCCGCCAGCGCGTCGACGCACCTGGAATCGTAACCCGCCGGGCAGCAGCGCCTCAGCTCCCTGTACGCCTCCAGCGGCGTCATCGCTTCTCGATACGGCCGATCGTGCGTCATGGC
>JAJRYB010000117.1 GCA_024275995.1 Planctomycetota bacterium
AGTCGCCGCACACGGCCGCCAGCTCCAGACCCATATCGGCGATGAGACTCTTAAGCTCTGCTCGCGCCGCGGCATCCATGTTCTCGGGATGGCTTTCGCCGCTGGTGGCGTACAACTGCACGCCATCGGCCCCGACTTCGCGGGCGGCCTGAAGCCCGCCACGCAGACCGGCACGAAAAGATTCAACCATAACACCTATCTTCATAACCTGGCCTCCTTAACCTGATTCAGCATTCAATCCGGCGGCGTTAATCGCGACATACAAATGCGCTTGGAAGCTTGAGAATTCAAAGGAAATGGTAAAATGTTTTAAAAAATATATTCAGAGTCCCTCACAGCATGAGGCGCGAGTGGCTGGACACCCCCCCCACGTTGTGATACAAGGCCTATTTCATGGTTCAGGGCGACCGAACCGGCAATATCAGGAGCGAAATTCATGGCCGCAGACAAGCATCCCCCGCGCGTAACGATCATCGGCGGTGGCATGATCACGAAGATCCAACTGCTCCCGTCGATTTATCAGCTTCAGCGTGAAGGACTCGTCGGCGAGATTCACGTTTGCGCCCTCATGGCCGCGCCGCTGGCGGAGATGAAAACCGACGCCACGCTCAACAAGGCGTTTCCCGAGGCTGGCTTTACAGCGCATCCTGACCCGGAAACGGTAAGTGCGGATGAAAGATTCCCGGAACTGTATAAAAAAATTCTAGCCGACGCCCCGCGCGGCAGTATTGCGGTGATCGCGGTGCCGGACCAACTGCATTATCCGATTCTCAAGGAAGCAATCAAAAACGACCTGCACGTGTGCATCGTCAAGCCGCTCGTGCTGGAATACACCCAGGCGGAAGAGATAGCTTCACTCGCTTACGAGCGCGGACTTGTCGTTGGCGTGGAGTACCATAAACGTTTCGACCACCGAAATCTGATGGCGCGCGAGGCCTACCGCGCCGGGAAGTTCGGCCAGTTCCGACTCGCACAGGCGCAGATGATCGAGCCGTACTACTATCGCGACTCGAATTTCCAGAACTGGTGCACATGCGAGAACTCGGACATGTTCACCTACGTCGGCTGCCACTACGTGGACCTTATCGCCTTCATCACGGGCCTGCGACCCGTGTCCGTCAGCGTGTACGGCATCGTGGACAAATACCCCAACGGTCGCGAAGGGTTCCTGTGGACCGACGGACGGGTGATCTGGGAAAATGGCGCGTCGCTCAGTGTGGTGGACGCCATCGGGTACCCCAACGCAGCCGCCGGCGGAAACGCCCAGGGCCTTGCGATGTGGTGCCAAGGCGACAACGACGCGACGCTCCTGGTGCACTGCGACCAGTATCGCGGCGTCAAGCACAGCTATAATTCCACGGGCAATGAGCCTGGCGATACGATCTACGCCGAGCCGAACCCCGATTACTTCCAACTCATCGATCTGGGCGGCGGCGGATTGACGCCGGTCGGTTACGGGCATCGCAGCGCCGAATACATTATCCGCGCATGCCGGCAGGCGGGCATGATCGACGATATCTCCGAACGACGCAAACTCGTAAAGCGATTCGACGACGAAGGCATCATGGCTACGCCCGCAAACAGCAGTTACAACGAACTCGTGGTCCAGGCCGCCCGCAAAAGCATCCTCGCCGGAGGGCGGGAAGTGCTGATAAATTACGACGACGAACCGGCAGTGCGCTTCAGGAAATACGATTGACCGCAACTTGCGCAGGTGAGGGGCCTACAGCGAGAACGGGCATTCCGGAAACGATGGTCTGAACGGACAAGAACAGGAGTCGAACGCTAAAATGGCAACGAAGGAATTTCCACTTGAACCGCAGGACGTACCGCACGTCGAAACGACCTACCGCAGGATCGCCACGAAAATCCCCGTGCCGCAATCCATAGACCTGTTGAAGAAACTCCGCGAGATGGAACCGCGAAGCATGGGCGGCCAGCCTCCGGTTATCTGGGACAGCGGCGAGGGAGTCACCGTCTGCGATCCATACGGCAACAGGTGGCTGGATTTCTCCAGCGGCGTGCTCGTAACCTCCAGCGGGCATGGACGAAAAGAAATCGTCGAAGCAATCGTGAAGATGGCCTCGCAAGGCATGTACCATGCGTACTGCTTCGCCACTGAAATTCGTATGAAGCTCGTGGAAAAACTCACGACCATGCTGCCCGATCCGCTGAAGCGCGTGTTCCTGCTGACGACGGGCGCCGAGGCGACCGAGTGCTGCATCAAGCTGGCGCGAACGAAGGGCTTGCGAATCGGCGGGCCGGATAAGCGAATACTCGTGACGTTCGAGAACGCCTTCCACGGAAGGACCATGGGCGCACAGCTCGCGGGAGGCTCGGCGGGCCTGAAAGGCTGGCTGGGAGGCGAGAATCCGGACTTCGTCCAGGTGCCCTTCCCCGACGGCTTCCGCCAGGAAGATACCTCATTCGAAGTCTTCGAGCGCACTCTGTCGGACAAGGG
>JAJRYB010000118.1 GCA_024275995.1 Planctomycetota bacterium
CACGCGCTGGACCTTCTTTAACTCACTGGCCTCCTGCAACGCACGCAGAGAACTGCAGAGGGGATTGAACATGTACATGAGCAGAAGGGACATGTACTGATCCATGTGGAGCGTGCGGTTGTGGGCGCGGTCGCGTGCACAGCCGGCTTGATGCAGACTCTCCAGCAGGCAAGACAGTATTTTGAAATATTTGAACCCTTGCAGGTCCCTGGACTTGATTTTGTCTCGTTTTTTGCCGGCCATGCGGACAAGCGGAACAGATAAACAAGCCTGGCGCAATAGGTAAGTTAGGGAATTGGCAAAGTTTTTTCTCGCCTATGATCACCCCTCGAAGTACGCCGCAATACGAGTGCCGAACAGGATTGAGCCTGTCCCCTTTAATCCCCGCGCAAACGCGATTGGGTCTTTCGTCGTCCTTGACATGTAGGTCTTATCGGCAATATAGACGTATTTTCAACAGAGCAGTGGCGTCCCTCTTTAATCAGCCTTTGCGGCACGGGTCGTTGCGCCGTCACCGGACGGAGGCGCCGGCAGCTTCGTCATGCGGTACTTCTTCGAGACCTTCACCGGGTAGCCAACGGGCTTGTACTTCAGCGTCATGACGCCCTTGTCGATCTCGACCAGCACATAGCCCGCGCGGAACTCCGGCAGGTTGTATCCCGGCGCCCTGCCGGTGAGACGACGATCGAAATTGTAATCCACCGACGGGAACAGTATCTCCTCCACCTCTTCATTATCCCGCCAGCCGCGGATGCCGTTGTGAAAATGGCCGCCCATTATCATCAGTATCCGGTCTCTGTATTTCTTAACGAGAGCGTAGAACTGCTTCTGCCCGGCCCTGACGTACCAGCCACTCTCCGGGTTCTTGTTGGTGTGGAAGGGCACGTGGGCGCAGACGATCACGAACAGGCCCTTGGCCGCCGCCTCGGCGCAACGCTTGTCCATCCATGCCAGTTGCTTCGGCGTAATGAAGCCCAGGTGCGACGTGGTCCTGGTGTTGTTAAGAAGGATGAACCGGAAACGCTTGTGGTCGAATACCATGTCCACGGGCTTGCGGAGGTACTTCTCGAAAAGCTTCTGCGGGTCGTGGTTGCCGGGAACCTCGTAGAATTTCTTGCCGGTCGAATCGCGTATCTTCTTGTAGATCGGATACTGCGCCTCCCGGCCTCCGTCCACGATGTCGCCCAGGTGCAGCACGAAGTCGCACTTGCTCTTGGCGATCTGCGAAGCCGCCTGGGTCCACTTCCTCTCGGACGCCTTGCGATTCTTGCGGCCAAGATGGGTATCCGAGACAACGATGAAACGAAGATCGGGGATGGCCTGCTTGCTGTCCTTTGCCAGCGTCCAGGCCGGACGGAGCAGAATCACCGCCACACCCGCACCAGCCATCGTCACGAACTCCCGTCGCGTCAGTGCGGCGTATCTGTGATCGGACATTTGCCCGATGCTCCTATGCCCCCCGGTCCGGTGAAGAATGGCCTGAAGCACCACAGTGGATCCTTAGCCCGTTCCACGTTGTAGCGCTGTATTGATACCCTCATTTTGGCCAGCATAGTGTTCTTTGGGGATCGCTACAAGGGGGTTGGCTATTTTTTAATCCTTTAATCCGGGGACACCATACTAGTTTTTCAGTTTTTCAGAACGTCGAGGGCTTTACCGGCCTTATCCGCCAGCGATACCAGTTCCGCGGTGCGCTGCTCGTCGGCAAGTTCGTCGCAGTTGGCGAGGTCGGACAGTCGCGCCCGGATTCGCATGAACCTGCCCGCAAGCACACGCACGTCGCCGGCCTTGGTATCGCCCAGGCGATCCTTAACGGATTTGAACGTCTTGACTATCCGCGACAGCTCGATCCGCGTGTGCTGCAGTTGGAGTTACAGCACGGCGGGGCGAATTTCGCGTGGCAGGGAATCGCGATCGGCCCATCCGGTGCCGCGGCAGAAGTCGCACATCGTGAGCCCCAGTCCATCGCAGGAGAGGCACTTGCGGCCTTTTTCCACCTGCCCGCTGCCCCGGCAGGAGCGACAGGCCACGATGCCCCCCTTGCACATGAAGCAATGTCTGTGCGAGTACGCGGTAACGATAAGGTCCCGGCTGGACTGCCCGAGCGCCTCGTCGGCGCGTTTGAACATTTCCCTGACGTGCATTCCGCGCGACGCGTGACGAAGGCGGCTGTACGCCGTGCATATGGGTTCGGCATGTTTCTTTGCCGCCGCATGGGCAAGTTCTTCCAGCGCGGTCCGGAGCTTGTCCTTTCGCCCGTTGTCTCCGGCGTCGTCATGGGCCGGCGCGCGAACCTGCTTGTGATTCAGGGGTTTTGCCTGTGCGCACATACACACCGTCCTTTCGAACCCGTCAACGAACGAGTAAAATCGCCGATTCCCGCTTTGCCGGAGGATACACCCCGGCTGATCGTCCATAGAGACTGTGGGCGAACCCGCCGGTGGGGTTACTCTCTCGGCACGAAGAATAGCGCGAGTGCGGGGATCCGACTACCTTTCCCCGCGGCTGTGAGATAGGAGATATGGATGATACCGTGCAACGCACAGCACAGCCGCGTCTACCGGGCTACGGGTGTATTGTACAGTATTTTGCCCGATAGCACAAAGATAATAGTCTTCCCGCCGTACATCCCCCGAGATGGCGCATCGGAAATTCCTGCAAAAAAAAGCAGTAACAGCAATATACGCCTTCCTGTCACGTTTGGCCGATCATGGCGCGAGAGGTGTAACCTAATCCCCTGCCGGGCAGACACATGATAACAGGCCACAACCGTGTTTCGATAAGGGCGTTTCGCGCTCGCAAGGCGGCGTTTATCACGATCGCCGTGTTGACATGCGCGTTTTGTTATCCGGCGGCGGGACAGGTGCGGGGCCAGGTCCGGGGTGGTTCTGTCGAGGCGCCTGGGCCCACTACCCAGCCGGACTCGAACAAGCCCCTTCCGCTGGTCAACGCTGACGACGAGTTGGCGGGATACCTCGTCAAGGCGCGTGATCTCCTCCAGCAGGAAAAACCCGCATACGATCGGGCGATAGCGATTCTCCAGGCGCTTATTCTTCGCCGGGACGCGCCGTTTATCGCCACGGAAGACGGGCGTCGCTACGTGTCGATGTGGCTCAAGGCCAATGAAATGATCGGCTCCATGAAGCCCGGCGGTCTGAAGCTCTATCGGGCGCTGTACGATCCGCAGGCGAAAAGGCTTTACGATAAGGCGCTGGCGACGGGCGATCGAATGCTTCTTCGCCAGGTGGTTCGCCGGTACCTGCACACGAACTACGGACCTGCGGCCCTGGAAAGACTTGGGACGATCAGTTTCGATCGAGCGCAGTTTTACCGCGCCGGGCGATACTGGCGGCAACTGCTTCGCACGAATCCACCCAAGCCCCGGCGAGCGCTCATCCTCGCCAAGATGGCCGTGGCGTACCACCTCGCCGGCGAGATGGGGGAATCGGACAAGATCGAGGCGACTCTCAAACGCAACTATCCCGGAGCCAGGGCGAAGATAGCCGATACGCAACGCGACCTTGTGTCGTTCGTCGCGGAGATTCGCTCTCGGCCTGCGATGACGACCCGTCGGGTTGCTGTACTGCGTGGCTGGCCCGGGCTGGGCGCGCTTCCGGGAGGCATCGGCGCGATGGACGATTGCGACGTGGTGCTCGTACCGCGTTGGCGCCGGCCCAATGTCGATCTGGAGGGGGACTTGAAGTCCAGGCTTATTGCGCCGCTCGGGCAGTTAGGAATGTCTCTAAACAGGTCAACGAATCGTTACCTCCTCAACAGGAACCCGCAGGCTACGGTCAGCATGCGTGGCGGGCACGTTCGTATGTCGATCTCCCAGAGTTCCCGCCGACGCGAAATTACCGTTCCGGGCATGATCCATCCGGTGGTAGTCGGCGACGTTGTGATATTCCGCAGGTCGGATTATGTTGTCGCCTGCGACCTGCTCACCGGCGAGACGCAATGGCGTTCGCTGCCACTTCCGCTCTACCGCAAATGGCAACCAACGTCAGTGAGGAACTACGGTTGGTCCAACTTTCCCACATCCGTCGCCGATCGAAGCCGGTATGGCATGACGGTAGGCGGCGGGCTTCTCTACGTGCTGTATGACTTTCGCCCGGATATTCCAAACATTCAGTACGTCATGCGCCTGAACCCGAACGCGAGCAAGACGCTCGCCGACACGTCCGGGCTGGCGGCGCTTTCGCTGGAAGCCCAGGGGCGCGTGCAGTGGCAGGTAGGGAACGGGCAGGGAGACGATGAAATCCTTCGCAACGGGAAGTTCCTTTCGCCCCCGGCGTATTACGGCGACCGCCTGTTCGTAATGGCGATGTACATGGAAGGATACTACCTGCTCTGCCTGGACTCGCAGACCGGTTCGCTGATCTGGAAATCCGCCATCGCCCAGACGCCGACCGTTTCCCGGCGATACGGATACGCCCAGATCCCCATGATAGACCGCGGAAGCCCTCCGGTCGTCATGGACGGCCGGGTGTTCGTGACGACCAACGCGGGGGTGATCGCGGCATTGGACGTGGGCACCGGACAGTCGCTCTGGGCGTACCAGTACGATAGCGACCTGGCGGCTGCGCCCGGCCGGCGGACTGTCGTGCGCCGTTCTCGCGATTTCAATCCGCTCGCGAACCCGCCCAACCCGGTCATGGCTTCCCGCGGGCTGATTATCTCCATGCCCGCCGACAGCGCCAAGGTAATCGCCCTGAACGCGGAGAACGGATCGCCGGTATGGCTGGCGGATCGTCAGGGCATGAGTGACATGAGCCCCATAGACGAAACGCGCCTGGCGTTGAGCGGTCCGGGCGTGGTTGTGCTTTCCGCCTTCGACGGGCGAGTGCTGGCGAGTCCGGATCAGGTCAAGGGAGTCAGCGGGCGACCCGCGGTGACCCGTTCGGAATTACTGCTCAGCGCCGAGGGGAAAGTTTATCGGCTCAATCTTTCCGATTACTCTCTCGGCAGCATGGACCTGGCGCGGCACGACGGTTTGCTGGGAAACCTGCTGAGCGTAGACGGAAAGTTGATCGCCTCCAACGCGGCGGGGATTAGTGCGTATTTCTCCTACGACGAAGCTTACGACCGGCTGACGGAGCGTTTCGAAGCCGCCGACGGCGCCGAGGCGCGCAGCGACGTTATGCTTCAAAGGGCGCAGTTGGCGTTTAACGCCGAGCGATTCAAATCCGCCTTGAAGGATATCGACACCTGCGCGCGGATAGCGCCTCAGCGTTCGGACGCCGCGGCGTTTCGTCGCCGTCTCCAGCCCTGGTATCACCGGACGTGCATCGCCCTGGGGAACGCAGCCGGGAACCTCGCCGAAATGCGACGCATGTTCGAGAAGGCGATTTCGTACGCCGAGACGGACCAGGAAAAGGCGCACATGCTGCTTCGAATGGCGAAGTTTTACGAATTGCAGGCCGAGCAGTCCCGCGACGGCGATCGGCTGGCGGCTGCGCAGGCGTCGGCGGCGAAGGCGCAAGAGCTTGCGGAAACTTATCCCACCGAGCAGATCGTAGACGTGGTGATTGGTAGCCGTGCCGATTCGTCCGTCCGTTTCGATTCGGGCAGACAGACCCGCCAGGCAAGCCAGTTGGCGCAGTTGTTCATTCGCAAGCTCATCGAGATCTACGGGCAGGAGGCCTACGCCGCTTTCGACGCCAAGGCCAAGGCGGCCCTCGACAAGGCCCGCAGCGAAGACGATCCGGAAGGTATGCTGAAGGTTCCCCGTCTCTGGCCTAACAGCAGGTGGGCGGACGACGCTCGTTTCGCAGCCGCGGAATCGTTCTATCGCCGCGCCTTGGCAGCGGGTGGTAAAGAGGCAGAAGAACCGATGTCCAAGGCGATCCAGCACCTGTCCATCCTGGAGTTCGAGGAGCGCAGCCCGCTGCGTCCCTCGGCACAGTTCGCGCTGGCGATGCTGTACGGTCGCAGCGGACAGACGATTCTCGTTACGGTCAAGTGCGCCGAGCTGGATAAGCTTCCGCCCGAGACTCCCATCCGCTTTGCCGAGATCAGAGGAACGCTGGGCGAGCTGCTGAAGAAGGTCCGAAAAGGCGACATGGGCAAAATAACGTCCGTGGCGATACGGCACGTTTCGCGGATCGAGACGCCGTTGACGAAAATCTACTCGATCGACGATAAGGAAACTTACATCCTCCGCGACCAGGAGTTCCGACCGGTCCGACTTGGGCAGAGTATCTTCGTGCTTCGGGGCGATCGTGTCCTGATGCTTGACACTTCCGCAGGTAATGAAAAATCCGCCATCGTATGGAGCGGGCTTTCCGGCGTCGACAAGGCGATGCTGCAAAGATACGCCTTCCCTGTTCCCGGAATGACGTTGATAGGCGCCCTCAGCACCGATCAGAAGGCCCTTATCGTGGCGGATCGCGTGTCAATGTCCGCCTTTGACCTTATCTCCGGAAAGGTTCTCTGGCGGCGAAAGTTTAAAGATATGGGCATAGGTCGTTTCACCAGCATGTCCGTCGGATTTGACGTCATTATCGTGAGCGATACTGCCGGCAAGATTGTTTGCACGGAGATATCTTCCGGCAAGGTCCGCTGGGTGAGCGTGCTTGCCGGAACTTTGTCTCAGCGACGCCTGAACGGTCCTCCGCGCATCGGTAAGAGCCTGGTCATGGTTCGCAGCAACGGTTTTCGCATATTGACCTGCCTGGACACACGCACCGGAAAGATCGTGCGGAAAGTAACAGCCGGCACGTACGTCGATGGGCGAATGACGCCGCAGGGACTGCTTCTGATGATGGTTGACGGAAAGCTTTCCGCATTTGATCCAGCCGACCTGAACAAGCCGATCTGGACGCGGACATATAATACCGCCAAGAGGCCGGCGATACTGGCGATCGGGGACCGGCGAGTCGTCGTTTCCGGAGAATTCAGCAGTCCGGACATCGAGATCGTCTCGATCACCAGCGGGCAGGTCATAGCGAAGTTGAAACTCGCCAACGCGGGCGGATCGCGGAGATATCCCGTCGACGCCTGGATAAAAGGCGAGAGTCTTTACGTGATCGGGTCGATCAAGCCGGACCAGTACAGGGGGAGAGCTTACGGGCGATTGAGCAATTGCTACGGATTGAACATTCAGAAGTTCAATCTGTCGGGCAAGGTGCTGGAATGGAACACGACGCTGGATACCGACCAGACGGCTGTTTACCAGACCATCCCGGCTGCGATTGGCAAGAGGCACATTGTTATCTTTGCGAGGCCGGTTCGTTCCGACATGCCATCCAAAGCGGTGGTGCTCGACACCAGTAACGGAGCGGTTCGGCAGAGGATCGACATCAAGGGCAACTCGGCCGGGCGGAACACACGGGGGCGCAAGCTCGGCTCTCCGGTCATGACGAACGGCAGACTGGTCGTCGAGACGGCCGGCGGCCTTGAGATCTACGGCGGGCAGTAGGAGAACCAACGATGAGACGATCGGAAATGACATCAGGATGGCCGGCTTGTCGGTATCGTATTCCGTTTCCAGCCTTTGCGGCGGGAATGGCGTTGCTCGCGTGCGCATCGACTGTCTTTGCCGATGCGCCGGGACCGAAGCTGCCGGAAATGATGGACGCCAGGACGGTCAAGGCGATAGATCGCGGGCTGAAGTATCTCGCGCGCACCCAGCGGTCGAACGGCAGTTGGCTTAATCGCGGCGGTTACGGTACGTACCCCTCGGTCATGACGTCGCTGTCGGGACTGGCGTTCCTTGCTGGGGGTTCAACGCCGGAGTCCGGACCCTATGCCAGGAACGTTACCAAGGCGATGCATTACATCCTCAAGATCGCCGAGACCAGCGGCGCCAAGGACGGGCTTATCGCCGGTCCCGGCGCGGAAGCACGCAGCATGTACGGGCACGGGTTTTCCATGCTCTTCCTGGCGCAGTGTTACGGTACGGAGCTGGACAGGAAAACCGAGGACCGCATTCGCAAAGTGCTGGACCGCGCGGTTAAGCTGACCGCAAAGGCCCAGTCGAACGTCGGCGCCGACAAGCAGCATGCGGGCGGATGGATCTACACGCCGTCGGGGCGCAGCGACGAGGGGTCTGTCACCGTCACGCAGTTGCAGGCCTTGCGAGCCAGTCGAAACGCCGGGATCAAGGTCCCGGCCAGCACGATCGCCAGGGCGGTGCTGTATCTGAAGTACTGCCAGAATGCCGATGGTGGCATTTCGTATTCGTATCGAAGCCGGGGCGGATCGCGCCCTGCGATATCCGCAGCCGCCATCGCGTGCTTCTACGCGGCGGGGGTTTACGATCGTGCATCGGGCGGGCAGGGCGAAGAGGCCAAAATGGTCGACAGGCTCATCAAGTACGTTCGCGGAGCGGTTCGGGTCGGAGGGGGACGAAGCTTCGGACACTACTTCTACACGCAGTTCTACATGGCGCAGGCGATGTACCAGGGCAGAGACAGAAAGGCCTGGCGGGAATACTACCCGCAGATCAAGAAGAACCTGTTCAGCCTCCAGGCCCCGGACGGCAGCTGGCAAGGAGACAACGTCGGAACTACCTACGGTACCGCCATCGCGACGATCATTCTGCAATTACCCTACAACTACCTGCCCATTTTCCAGCGGTAGGAGAGGCTACATCAGAACGTGTTAACCTATAAGGGTGACAATGTTTTGTTGCGTGAAGAGTTACGCTCAGCAGTTTAAATTCGAAATCCGAATATCGAAACTCGAAACAAATACGAAATTCAAATTTCATAAATCCGAAACGGCAACAGGCGGGAAGTGGAAGTTTTTGTTTTGAAAATTAGGATTTTGAACATTTGATATTGTTTCGAATTTCGGGTTTCGTGCTTCGGATTTTGACTTGAAAACGGGACATCGATACTGCGTTACACTTATAGAGGTAAATTGAGAATACCAATTGGTACCACGAATTACGGAAGTTATGAAATAACCGGAGACTATTGACGTTGTTATGGGAAACCGATCCCTTACGTCGCAAGGAGAACAAGGTGACTGACGAAAAAGTACCGGTCGTTGAAAAACCGATGGGTCAGGACGACATACAGGCGGCCCAACGGCTCGCCGAGGCGTACAAGACGATCCGCGCGGAGATGTCCCGCGCTATCGTCGGGCAGGAGCAGGTTCTTGAAGAGCTGCTGATGTGCATTTTCGCGCGTGGGCACGCCATTCTGGAAGGTGTTCCGGGGCTGGCGAAAACCCTGATAGTTTCCTCGCTGTCGAAATGCCTGGATCTGCAGTTCGCCCGCATTCAGTTCACGCCCGACCTGATGCCCTCCGATATCACGGGTACCGAGGTTATCGAGGAGGACAAGGCCTCCGGAGCCCGCGAGTTCAAGTTCCTCAAGGGACCGATCTTCAGCAATATCATCCTCGCCGACGAGATCAACCGCACGCCTCCCAAGACGCAGGCGGCGCTGCTGGAAGCGATGCAGGAGAGGCAGGTATCGGTGGGTGGAAACCGTATGCCGATGATGGCCCCGTTTTTTGTCCTTGCGACGCAGAACCCCATCGAACAGGAAGGAACCTATCCCCTGCCCGAAGCGCAGCAGGACAGGTTCATGTTCAAGATTTTCGTAGACTATCCAACGTGGGACGAGGAGTTCGACGTCGTCCGCCTGACCACGGCGATCGAGGATGTCCAGTTGAAGCCGGTCCTCGGCGGAGAGGATATCCTCCAACTCCAGGATATTATCCGCCGGGTTCCCGTCGCCGGACACGTTATTGAGTATGCGATGCGCCTGGTCCGATCGACGCGCGTGACCGAGACGGACATACCCGAAATCGTGAGGGATTACGTCTCGTGGGGCGCCGGACCGCGCGCCTGCCAGTACCTCATCATGGGCGGAAAGGTCCGGGCTGTGCTGCACGGGCGGTTCCACGTGAGCACCGAGGACATCCACGCCGTCGCCAAGCCGGTCCTGCGACACCGCCTGGTGACCAACTTCAACGCCGACGCGGAAGGTTACTCCACCGACAAGATCATCGAGAAACTTCTGGAGATCATCCCCGCCAAGGAAAGCCCCATCGCCTCAAATCCAGCCACCGCAAAGGCGGTCAGGGAATAGTCAACCGATCAACAGGTGTGACGCATGGCCCAGACGCAGACAAAAGAAGAGCTGACGAAATACCTCGACCCGAAGGTACTCTCGAAGATCACGCGCCTGGACCTCCAGGCGCGCCTGGTCGTCGAGGGGTTTATTTCGGGCCTGCACCGTAGCCCGTTCCACGGGTTTTCCGTCGAGTTCGCCTCGCATCGGGAATATGTCTGGGGCGACGATATCAAGCACATCGACTGGAAGGTCCAGGCACGCACCGACCGCTTCTACATAAAGCAGTACGAGGAGGAAACGAACCTCAAGGCGACGTTCCTGCTCGACGCGAGCGAGTCGATGCTGTACGGCGCGGCCGGGAAAAAGGACGGTCTGACCAAGTACCAATACGCAGCCGCAGTGGCGGCGTCGCTGGGGTTCCTTCTGCTCCAACAGCAGGACGCCGTGGGACTGGCGGTGTTCGACGAAGATCTGCGGACGTATCTGCCCGCCTCGGCGAACCCCAATCACATAAAGTCGCTCGTGCATGCGATGGCGATCAACAATCCAAAGCTAAAGACCTCCATGGAGGGCATCTGCCACTCGATGGCGGAGAAGATCGCCCGACGCGGGCTTGTGTGCCTGGTGAGCGACCTGTTCTGCGACGTGGATGGGCTGCTGCGGGGGCTTCAGCATTTCCGCCACTACGATCACGAAGTTGTGGTGCTGCACGTAATGGACGCCGACGAACTTACGTTTCCCTTCCAGGGGAACACGATGTTCCGCGGAATGGAGGAAACGGGGCGCCTGACGGTGGAACCCCGCGCACTGCGACAAGGCTACCTCGAGTCGGTCGAGGCGTTCTGCAAGGAAGTTAAACGCAAGTGCGTCGCGAACAGGATTGATTACAAGCTGATTTCCACTACGGATCATTTGGACGCGGCACTGCTGGAATTCCTTGCCGCACGCGCCGCGGCTACAAAGAAATCAGGCGCGAAAAGATAAATCTGAAATCTGAAATCTGAGATTCGAGATTTGGGATCTCAGATTTGAGATTTGAGATCGAGAGCTGAATATGCCATTCATACATCCTGCGATATTCTGGACGGGCCTGGGACTTGTGTCGCTGCCGATTATCATTCACCTGCTGAACCGTCGGAGGTTCAGGGTGCTCGATTGGGCGGCGATGAGGTTCCTGCTGGACTCCATCCGCAAAAACCGTCGCCGCCTGCGTATCGAGGAACTCATCCTGCTGATCTTGCGCTGCCTGATTATCTTTCTGCTGGCCTGCATGGTGGCGAGATTCACCGGCTGTGCGGCGACGGATATCCTGCCGGCTGGAACGTCCGGATCGAAGTCCGTCGTCTTTGTTCTGGACGACAGCTATTCCATGGGCCAGAAACTCGGCGCCGGAACGCTCTTCGCCGCGGCGAGAACCGACCTGCAGGAAAAAATCGCCTCCGTACCGGAGTCCGATCGTGCGGCGATTTTGCTGACTTCCCGCCCCAGACGCCGCGAGGCATTTTTCGACCTGAACAACATTACCGATGGGGAGGGTTTGCTCGATCAGGTCAAAATGCTTCGACCTTCCGATATCCGGACGGACCTTTCCGAGACGCTGGAGACGGCGATCCGGATATTCAACGACGTCCAGACGGGTTCGAAACGCCTGTACGTGCTCAGCGACTTTCGGCGTGTGGACCTCGCCGATCGCCAACAGATTCGCGAGATCGGCAAGAAGTTCGCCCGCCTGAAGAAACAGGGCGTCGAGGTCGTCGTCATGGACTACGGCCGGGATGTCACGAACAATCTGACCGTGGAGAACGTCAGACTTCTGGACAGGTTCGTGGTGGCGAAATCCCCCACGCCGGCGCGCATCGGCCTGAGTGTCCGGAACAACGGACCGTCCGAAGTTCAGGACGTCCAGGTGCATTTGGAAGCCCGTTTCCAGGCAGGTGGCCGGACCGTCGGGTCCTCCCTTGGCGCGCGGACGATCGCGTCCATCCTTCCGGGCGAGAGCGTGTCGCTGGAGATACCCTTTACGCCAACCGAGGCGGGTTCGGCGGTATTGACCGTGAAGCTCCAGCCGGACGAACTTCCCGGCGATAACGTCGCGCATGTCGCCATGAACGTTCGCAAGGCGCTGAAAGTGCTGATCCTGGACGGTAATCGCAGTCTGACCGAGCCTGAAGAAAGCGAATCGTTCTTCTTTTCGCGCGCGATCGATCCGAACGGTGACGGCGGCTACGGAAACCGCGCGGAGGTCTTTTCCGCCGAATCCGTCGACGAGGTGGATTTCGACAAGTACGACGTGGTGGCGCTGCTGAACGTCCGGGATTTTCCGTCCCGGCGCGATCCGCAGGGCAAGATCGTCTATCCGCGCCTGGACGCGCTGGAGCGATACGTTGCTTCGGGCGGCGGACTGATTGTATTCACCGGCGAGAACGCCAACCCGACGTTCTACAACGGACCCCTGTACGCCGGGGGTTCCGGCCTCAACCCGTTCCGCCTCGGCGAACGTAAGGGCGATCCGACGCAACTGGAAAAATTCTTCCAGCTCGATCCGAAATCAATCGCGGACGTGCGGTTCCTGCGCATCTTCGCCGGCGAAGCTGCCGGGTTCACCAGGCTCATCCGGTTCACCGCTTTCCACGCCGCCCAGGAGCGCGCCGCGGCGGTTGCGGACGGCCGGGCAGGTCGCCCGAAGGTGCTCGCCCGGTTTACCGATTCGCAGAACTCCCCAGCCATCGTCGGCAGACAGTTCGGCCGGGGGCGCGTGCTCATGTTCTACACGACCGCCTCCAAACGATGGAACGATTGGCCGATCGAGACGGAGATCGGCACGTACGTTACGGTCCTCCAGGACGCCATGACGTACCTGGCGCGTCCGCAAATCGCCGGGTATACCGAGCGGATCGGCGTTCCGGTTGTGTTCGAGCTGGGAGGCGCCCTGAAAGACGCCACCGGCGCCCTGATGCGCTTGCCGAACTATCCCGATCAACCCGATCGCACGCCGGGTTACGCCTTCGACATCCTTGCGGCGAAGATCCGCAGCGTCGCCGACGAGTTGGAAGACGCCGGAGTCGCCGGACTGACCGTTCGTGCGCTGCGGGAGTCGTTGCGTAAAGCCAGGCAAAAATGCGTCGGGCAGGACTCGACGGGTTTCAAGGCCGAGTTGGATAAGATTACCGGGCAGTTGAAGGCGTCCGAATCGCAGCTCCAGAGCGTCCGGGACGTTCGCGACGCGCTGGACGAGAAGTTGAACGACCACTGGCAGGGGCTTCTTCAGCGCGAGTTCCACGTGCCGTCCAGATTTTCCGGCGTCTACAAGGTGCTGCTCGAGATCGCCGGCGAGAAGAAGCGGGAAATACTTTTCGCACGCAACGTGGACCCCGTCGAAGGCCGGTTGGCGCCGGCCGGTAAAGAAGGAATCACCACCGCGCTGGGCAGCGGCGATTACATTTACGTGGATCGCACGCAGCAGCAGGCCGAGGCCACGACCTCCGTTCGCCAGGACCAGGAATACTGGGTGTGGGCGCTGGTGGCGCTGCTGGTGCTGTTGGCGGTAGAAACGTTCCTCGGTCAGCGGTTCGGACATTACTCCTGAGGAAACAAGAATAGGACGAGATGAACGCGATACTGGAATGGTTGTTGGGTCTGGATACCGGCGAACTGGCGGGAACGGACTGGGACTTCGGATTTCTCGCCGAGTACGACCAGTATGTAACCCTGCTTATGGTCGTCGTGTTCGCGGCGATGGTGTACCTTGTCGTTCGCAGCTATCGTCGCGAAGGTGATGCGCCGGCCCGCGCCAAGGGTATCATGACCGGTCTGCGGATTTTCGTGATCTTCCTGGTATTCCTCGTGTTGTTCCAGCCGGCGATAGTGCTTCATATCAGCAACACGGTATACCGGTCGGTTGTGGTTCTGCTGGACGACAGCCTGTCGATGTCCCACGCCGATCGCTATACGGATAAAGATGTTTCCGACGCCAAAGGTCAGACGGTGGAGTTTTTGCAAATCAAGCCCGAATTGCTCCAGAAATTAAAACGTGTCGATCTTGTCCGCATGGCGTTGGATCGGTCGAACGGCGTGCTGGATCGTCTGCGGGCCAACCACCGCCTTCTCCTGTACCGGTTCCCGTCGTCGGACTCCGGGCAGGATAAATATGTTGAACTTCTGGGCCGGTTCGAGCCGGAAAACGGCGACGCGCAGGGCGATCAGGCGACGTCGAAACCGGCGCGCCCGGCAAGCGTGTTGGACGGACTTACTTCGGCGGGAACGCAAACGAACATTCCCCGCGCCCTGCGCGAGGTGGTCAGGTCTTTGCAGGGCAGGCAGGTTGCCGGGGTGGTAATCATCAGCGACGGCCGGGTGACCAGGCAGGGCGCCGGCGACGGTATAAGCGGCGCGCGCGATTATGCCCGCAAAAGCGGCATGCCGGTCTACACCGTGCTCGTGGGCGATTGGACCCAGCCGAAGAACCTGACGATCACCGCCTTGGGGGCGCCGCGGGAAGTGCGCCGCTCGATGGACGTGGAGTTTACCGTCGCCCTGACGCACCGGAAACTCGACGGCGAGAACGTCATCGTCGTGCTCGAACGTCGCAAGGCGGACGATCGTGAATGGACCGAGGTCGCTTCCAGCGATCCGGTGTCGCTCGCGCGTCACTCGAACGATTCCGATAAAGGGTCTACCGCGCCGCAGGTTGTCACGATTCGCCACCGGCCGGACGAACTCGGCGAGTTTGTCTATCGGGCGCGCGTCAAGCCGATCGGCGGCGAGCAGAACGAAGCCGACAACGTCGCCGAGGCGGTCGTGAAGGTCTCCGACGAGAAAATCCGTATTCTGCTGATCAGCGGGGACGCCGGAAAGGAATTCCAGTTCCTTCGCGATTTCCTGTTCCGCCAGAAGGACCTGTACCGCCTGAGCGTCTGGCAGCAGGACGCGGACGTCGAGGTCAACCAGCTTGCTTCGACCGGTATGAAGCTCACGCAGTTGCCGCAAACCCTCTCCGAGCTGATCGGCGTTCCCGGCGACAAGAAGAAGCCGGGATACGACGTTGTGATCCTCTACGACCCCCAGCCCACGGACAAGGGCTTCGACGACAACTTCGCCAGGCTGATAAGCCAGTTCGTTCGCAAGCATCGCGGCGGGTTGTGTTTCATAGCCTCCAACAAGTACACCGAACAGGTGCTCGGCCGGGATCCGCTTTTCAAACCGCTCTCCGAACTGATACCGGTGTCCGTGGGATCGACGGCAGGAGACGTTGTGCGTCGGATATACGAGCGGGAGACAGAACCCTGGCAGGTGCGTCTGACACCCTACGGCGTAGACCATCCGATAATGAGGCTGGACGGATCGACGAGCGAATCACGCGAACGCTGGAGCGAGCTTGCGGGTATCTACTGGTCGCACCCCGTCCACAAGGTAAAACCGGCGGCGCGCGTGCTGGCGGAGAGTTCCAACCCGATGCGCAGAACGAGCAAAAAGAAACCCGAACCGCTTGTCGCCGTCCAGGCCGTCGGAACCGGGCGGGTGGTGTACGTCGGGACGGACGAGACCTGGCGGTGGCGCCTGCTTCCCGAGTTGCATCGGAGGTTCTGGTCGAACGTTGTGCGATACCTGGCGAGTCTCAAGGCGCGTCAGATAATTATTACCGCCGGCGGCGACCGGTTCGAAGTCGGCGGGAAAATAACCGTCGAGGCGGAGGCCTACGACGAAAATTTCAATCCGCGCAAAGACGAAACGCTCGACATCGAGATGACGGACGTCAAGACCGGAAAGTCCGAGACGCTCCGTCTGGAGAAGGTCGCCGGCAGGGACGGACGATACCGGATAACGATTCCGGCACTGCACACGGGCACCTACGAATTGACGGCGTTGAAGGGCGACCCGCAGGCAAGGGAAAAGGTGGCGGTCAAGCGGATCACCATCGAGCTTTCGCAGGAAGAAATGCGGCGTCTCGACGCGGACGTCGAGACGATGAAGGGATTGGCGACGCGGGATAGGAATTTCCTGAACCTCTGGGAAATCGACAGGCTCGCCGAGCTCATGCCCTCCAAACCACTGCCGATCATCCGCGACGAGCGAATGGAGATATGGGATTCCAATCTTACGCTGCTGCTGATCGTGATCCTTCTGGGAATCGAGTGGCTCCTTCGTAAAAAGTACAACATGGCCTAGCGGAGCGAACGCAACCGACGGCCTAAAAGTGAATTAGTCACAATGACTGATTTGCTGGAGTTTATAGGGTTAAGGTTGACTGGTTAATTGGTTAACCGGTTAATCAGTAAAAACTTACCAGAATTCCGCCGATATGCGCCGCTCTGGCGAGTGGCGCAAACGATAAAAAATGTTACTTGGTTGAAGCGGGCATGGTTTTTGCCAGTTAACCAGTTAACCAGTTAACGAATTAACTTATTACTCAAACGGTCAGTTTGAGTAAGTGAAATCGCTGACGAAAAGCGACGGAAAGTACAATGGCGAAATCCGATTTGGTGAAATCCGAGATACACAGCAAGCTGGCGCGTCTTCGCATGTCGCTTCGCGCACGCCTGATGGGCGAGGGGGTGGCGTGGCTGCTTATCGCTGTTGTGGGCCTGGTGTTCGTGACGTTTGCGTTCGATTATCTCCTGCACCTCGATCGCGCGCTGCGCGGGACGATCATGGCGCTATCGCTTGCGAGCGTGGGGTACGTGCTTTTCCGCTTCCTTGTTTCGCCCCTGCGCGTGCCGATGGACGTGGAGTCGGTCGCACTGCTCATCGAACGACACTACGGCCAGCTCGACGACAGGCTTATCAGCGCCATCCAGTTCAGCCGGGAAGAATTCTCCGAAACGCAGGGCAGCAGGGCGATGATCGAGCGGATGGCCGATGAGGCCGACCGGATGGCCCGACCGCTGAACTTCAACGAAGTGGTCAATTCTAAAGGTTTCTGGCGGATGAGCGGTTCGTCCTTGGTGGTCCTGACCATTCTCGCGGGGTTCGTCGCATGGCAGGGCGACCTGATGGGTCTGTGGTTCCGTCGGAACGTTCTGTTCGCCAATGACCCCTGGCCGCAAAGCACGTACCTGAAAGTGCTGGACGGTCCTGACTTTACGGTGGTTCGCGGCGAAGACCTGACGATTACCGTCGAGGTAACGAAAGAAAGTTCGAAAATACCACCGAGCGTTACGCTGCATGCGGACCTGCCGTCCGTTGGTCGGGCGCTGCTGGAAATGAATCCCGTGGCCGGTTCGTCCCGAACGTTTCAAAAAACGTTCGAGGCGGTTTCCGAGGAATTCGAATTTTACGTGACCGGTGGCGACGATCTTCGCGATCGCGCTCGTCCTCATCGCGTTCGCATCGTGGACCCTCCGGCACTGACGCACGTCGAGTTTACGGTGGAATATCCAGCCTATACCGGCAGGGGGTCGCGGCGCATTACGGAAAAAGCCGGTGCGGGAATGCTGATCGCGCCGCTGGGCAGTTGGGTCACGATCACCGGACGCTCCACCAGGGATCTCAAGCACGCGCGTTTTTTGATCGAATGTGAATCGCTTCGCAAGCAGCGCCGCCTTCGCGAAGACCTGCTCAACGCGATAGCGCGACAGGCCGACGTGTGCAGAAAACTCGACGCGATCGTAGAGTCGAGTTCAGACGGGAAAGTTCCACCCTCGGCGATCGCGAAGCTCCGTCAATGCGCTGGACTTCGCGGATCGGTCAACCGAGACCTTGTCCGGATTTCCACCGACCAATCCGCCATCGTTGATGAATTGGACAAGAATCCCCCTCTCGGCGGAGATAACGACGTGCCGATGGACCTTGTTAGCAGCCGGCTGATCCAGCCCCTGGTTGAGATCGTAGCCGCCAGCAAATCGCTGGACGACAAGCTGTTCGAATCGTTCGGCGAGTCGGAAAAAGCCGCATCCGGGATGCTGGATCGCCTGGCGTCGGCAGCCGGCGCCCAGAAAAAACTCCTCGTCGGCATGCGGGCTTATGCCCAGCAGTCCGAGGACACCATGCGGCGCGTGGAGGCCTGGATGTCCGAGGTTCCCGTTCGCATTCTTCCGATGCAGATCGACGGCGAGGTCGTGCAGCGGTCCGTCAACGGGCGCGTGTACCTGTGGGGTCGCAACCGTTCCGAGGCTATCATGCTGCGCGTCGAGATGACCGACACGTCGGATATTACCAACCGCGCGGCGCTTGAGTGCCCGATCCAGGTTGACCCGGACCTCCCCCCGACGGTGGACCTGCGCAAGAGAGGCCTGGGCGGAACAATAACGCCGATCGCCGCCATTCCGCTGAGTATCGACGTGAAGGATTCCAACGGTATCAACGCCGTAAGCGTGGTGTACCGCACGAAGAAGGCGTCCACTACGGATCGGCCGAGTTCCCAACCGTCCCTGGGCGTCGAAAAATTGGACCTCGCGCGCAGAGGAATGGACCAGTTGAGCATGGCGCACACGCTGGACCTTAAAGGTCGATCACTGGCGGCCGGGCAGTTCGTCTCCGTGTGGGTGGAGGCTTTCGACACGCTGCCGGCTGAGTACGGCGGGCCGAACATGGGGCGCAGCTCGTCCCAGACGTTCCGGATTATCACGGTGGACGAGATGTTCGATTCGCTGATCGCCCGCCAGAAGCAGGTCCGCGTGGAGTTCGAGCAGGCGATTTACATGCAGAACCGGGCGGTGGCGAAAACAAGTGAAGTGTTGCAGGAACTTGCCGGTGGAAGCATTACCGACGACGCGCGGCGCCTGCTGGCTGAGTCCGGTTCGCTCCAGGGAACGGTGAACGCGGAGTGCGCAAAGGCGGCGGATACGCTCCGGGCGATCCTGGAGGAAATGCGCAACAACCGGGTAGGAGTGATCAAGGATTACGACGAGTTGGAAAATAGGCAGATTCGTCCGATCGGCAAGTTGATCGCGCCGATGACCGAAGTGACGGCGGAGATCAATAAGGGCAAGTCGGCCCTGAAACCCGACGAATTGCGCGGGCAGGTGGCGAGCATATCGCAGACGCAGACGGTTCTGCTGGAGCGCATGAGAACTATCCTGAAAGATATGGTGAAAGCTCAAAATCGTCAGGAACTTGCGAGCAAGCTCAAGCGTCTATTGAGGGGTTGGGACGAGTTGCTGAACAAAACGCGGAAAGAAAGCGACAGGGAGAAGGCGGATCGCCTTGAGAACACGACGAAACCAACGACGAAACCAACGCAGTGATTTCACCGGTGGGCGCATGGCTGGCGCGGCGGCGGGGAAAAATCAGAGATGGATGAAATAATATAACCGGGAGTCGAGTTGTTCCTTCAGGAAGCGGTACGACTCCGGCTGGGAGAAAGAGCATGAAAATCGTAAAGGGCGTTGTTTCGCTGGTGCTGGTGGCGATGATTGTCGCCGTCGCCTTCGGTAACCAACCGAAGGACGGCAAGAAGAAGACCGAGGAAATCGCCACGGTCCGGCTGATCAAGCAGGATTTCGTCGCTCTTACGGGGCGGATGCTCAAGGTTGCGGATTTGATCGAGAAGACCGAACCCGATTCCGCCAAGGCTATCCGCCTGGCGGTCAGCAAGGCGCAGGCGGCCTTCATAGCAGAGGACATGGAGAAAGTCGCCGAGCTGCTGCGCGGCGGAATGATGATAGCCGCCGTGGGACGCGGGGAAGAAGTCTCCAGGCAGCTCAAGGAGATGCTTCGCATTCTTGAGCAGGCGGCGGATCCGGACAGGGACAAAGATATCGAACGCGCAAAACAGGCGCTTGCCGCGATCCAGAGGTTGCTCAAGGAAGAGCGCAAACTCGAGGCGGACACTCGCATGAGCAACCAGGGCGAGAAGGTGGGTCAGCTCTGGGCGTCTCTGGCGAAAGAGCTTGCCGATATCACCAAGGCGCAGGAAGGCCTGCTGGCCAAAGCGAAGGACCTTCCGGTTGACCCTGCGGTCGGAAATCTCAACGATCTCCGCGAGAAAGTCCGCAAGCTGATCAGGGAGCAGGAGAACATAAACGAGGCCACGGACAAGTCGCCCATTGACAAGCTGCCCGTCGTCGGCGAGGTCCAGAAATCTTCCGCCGCCAAGGCCGACGCGCTCAGTAAGACTCTTGCATCGGCCGCCAAGGGTTCCAAAAGCGCAGCCGCGCTGAGCAAGGCATCGAAAAGCGCTTCGCAGGCATCCGGCGAGATGGACAAGGCGTCGCGGGAGCTGATGAGAGCGAACACCCCCAAGGCCCGCCCGGCGCAGGCCCAGGCCGTTGCGGATCTCAAGAGTGCCGCCCAGGCGCTCTCCAGGGCGATCGAGAAGGCCTCGTAAGGTTCGAAGGCGTCCGATCTCGCCAGGCAGCAGAAGGAACTGGAAAAACGCACACAGGAATTGGCGGAGAATGTCGACAAAGCCGTCCGGCAGGCGAGCATGAAGGCAAGCTCGGAGAATCTTTCGAAGGCGTCGGCGTCGATGTCCAAGGCGTCGCAAAGCCTTTCCGCCCAGCAATCGAACAAGGCGCAGAAACACCAGAAAGACGCCCTTGACCAGCTCAAGGCCAAAGGCGAAGAACTCGCCAAGCTTCGTCGCCAGGCGGAAGAAAAGGCCAGCAAGCCTCTGGGCGAGCAGGTCAAAGCCCAGAAGGAGCTTGCCGAACGGACCGGCAAGACGGCGGAGAACATGAAAAAGTCGCCGGACGGCGAGTCGAAGCCCCTCCCCGGGCAGTCTTCCGCCGCCAGCGCCGCCGGGAACATGTCGAAGGCGTCATCGCAGATGTCCCAGGGCAAGGGAGGTTCAGCCAATCAGAGTCAGAAGAAGGCGATTGATGACCTGGAACAGGCGGAGCAGGCATTGAAGGACGAAATCGCCCGCCAGGAAGCCCTTGCCCAGAAAGAGAAACTCAAGAAGATCGACCAGATGCTTGAAGCGATCCTTCGCAAGCAGCAGAACGTATCGAAGAAGACTCGCGAGATTGCGCCGCGTGCGGCGGAAGATCCCAATGATCGCAATGTAGTTGTGACGCTTGCCGAGTTGTCCAACGCCGAGGGCGGTCTTGCCGAGGACGTCGCCGTCGTCCATGCGAAACTTACCGAAGAGGGAACGACGGTCGTGTTCCCTGCCGTTCTGACGGAAATCCGCAGCGACCTGAAGAAGGTTCAGAAACGCCTGAAGGACAAAAAACCCGGCACCCTGACGCAGCTCGTTCAGAAGGACGTGGAGCGGAGCCTGCAGGACTTGATCGACGCCATTCGCAAGGAGCTTGCCGAGCGCGAGTTGCCGAAGAAGAAGGGCGGCGGCGGTGGTGGTGGAGGTGGCGGCGGTGGTGGCGGCAAGAAGCCGCCGCTCGTTCCTCCGCTGGCGGAGCTGAAAATGCTTCGGACCATGCAGCTTGCCGTCAACAGGCGCACGGTCTCCATTGACCGGGTGACCAGGAGCGGCGAGCTGCCTGCCGAGGAGGCGAAGAAAGAGCATAAGGAACTCGCCGGTAGAGAGCAGAAGATAGAGACTATGACGCAGGACCTCGCCAAGAAGCTTAAGGAGAGGAGATAGGCACTCCAGGCGTGATAATGACATGTGGAGAGACGACATGAAAATCGATTCGAGAATATGGATTTTGGCGTTGGCGATGGTTGCGATGGTCGCCTTCTGCACCACGTCCGCCGTTGCCCAGGGCGTGCTGGATGGAAAAGCCGACGACGCCAAAGAAGATTTGCGCGGCACCGAGGACCTCGAGAGGCTTCTGAAGCTTTCGCCTGAGGAAATGGAGACCCTGCTGGCGCGTGCCAAGGAGGCCCAGCTCCGCATCGAACGGGAGCAGGTGGCCGCTGAGATACGAAGCGAGTTTCTCTACGGCATCGATCCCCAGGCGAGGAAGCGGGCGATCGAACTGCTGAAGGGCAAAAAAACCGCCTCCGCCGAGGAAAACATCTCGCTGATATGCAAGGCATTCTCTCTGGTCGACGATCGTTTTCGGAAAGTCAAGAGCCTGTTCGACGCCGGAAAGTACGCCCAGGCGGCAACGGCTGCGAAAAAGGTGATCGACCCACGCCAGGCGACGTACGTAAGCGCCGCGCTGCATTACATGTACGCCCAGGCGTTACTGAAGCAAGGCAAGCATTACGATGCCGTGGAGGCCTACCGCCAGATCATGGTGAACCTTCCGGACCGAATCAGCTTCGCCGCAAGCAGCGGCGTTCATGCAGCCGAGACGTTCGAGAGCATCGGTCGAGGTTACTACGCCATGGAGATGTATCTCTACTGCCTTCAGAACTACGGCTTGACGCTGGACACCAGGACACTGGACAGGATGGCTGCGCGTATCGAGGAATTGGACAAGTTTTTCAAGGACCCGCTGAATATCCTGGCCGGGCGGATGGGCGACGTCGCAGAGAGGCTCGACAAAATCGACGGGGGCGAAAAAACGCAGAAGAAGCAGCAAGAGATCGTCGCGATGCTGGGAGACCTGATCAAGACGATTGAAGAGAAGAAAAAACAACAGCAACAGGGCAAGGGTAAGGGCGAAGGCGAGGGCGAAGGCGAAGGCGAAGGCGAAGGCGAAGGCGAAGGTAAAGGTAAAGGTAAAGGCAAGGGGCAGGGTAAAGGCCAGGGCAAGCCCGGCATGACCAACAATCCCTCGTCGCCCGCAACCGTTTCTGCGGTCGTTCCGGGTGCGGTCGAGCGACCGACCAAGCTCGGCAAGGTCCACAAGGGCGACGAGACCGGCGTCTGGGCGACCATGCCTCCGCGCGAGAGAATACGCCTCGAGGCGATCAGGAAAAAACTGATGTCCGAGCGGAATCAGGACCAGATCAGAGATTACAGTTCGTCACTTACGAAAGATCGGTAGACGAAATCGGGGCTGGGAAACGAGCGGTTCCGTGGATGTCGTTCGAGTCGGAAACGCCGGTCGCAGGAGCGTATTGTCACTCGCGGCCGGCCTTTTCACGCAATGAAAGATACGATGCGCACAATTGTGAGACGCCTGATCGTTACAACGTGGATAGTCGGCATCGCCGTGACCGCCATGGCGGCGGCCGAGCCGGAGGACCGCGTCGAAACCGTCGACATGCGGTCTATCACCGGGCGCGTGCTGAGCGTAACGCCCGAGAAGGTCGAGATTGTCTCCGGTGGAAAGACGCTTTCGATTCGTCGGGCCGACGTTACTAAAATCGTACTGTCCCGGGCGGACGACCTGATGATCAGGAAAGGTCAGACCGTCGTCGCGACGATAGGCGGGGGGCTCCTGGCCGCCGGAAATCTGAAAATAGTGGACAATAATCTCGTTTTCGACAGCCCGCTTCTGGGCAAGGCGAAGCTGCCCGTAACGGCGGCGTCCATGCTGTACATTCCGACGAAACGTCGTTACCCCCTTGAGATTCGCAAGAAAATTGCCGACAAACAGCCTTCCGAAACGACCCGTGACGTGCTTTTCATGGTCAGCGGTGACTCCTGGATGACGGTCCGCGGTATTATCGAGGGGCTTGACGCCGAAAACGTTACGTTCAATTGGAAAGGCGAAAGGCGGCTGATCGCGCGCAAGGATGTTTCGGCGATTCGTCTTGCCGATATCGGCGAAAAACCGCCTGCGCCGGCGGGAACCATTCTTTCAGTGCGCGGCTCGAGGATCGCTTTCACCGCCCTGTCACTAAAGGGCGATAAGTTTATCGTCGAATCTTCGTCTTTGGGAAAATGGAAGGCGCCTCGCAAAGCCGTCGCGGCCGTCCTGTTTCACTCCGACCGCGTCGTGAACCTTTCGGATATCAAACCGAACGCCGTAAAGGAGTACGGCTTCTTCGGGACGGCGTTTCCATATCGCGTGAACCTCTCCGTCGGTGGGAGCAAGTTACGGATCGGAGGTAAGAGTTACGCCACCGGTCTCGGCATGCACAGTTTCTGCGAGCTGTCGTGGGATATCGGGGGCAAGTACGGCAGGTTCGTCGCCGTTATCGGCATAGACGATGCGGTCAGACCGGCAGGCGATGCGTCGGTGACGTTCCTGGGCGACGGAAAGGTTCTCGCCGGACCGTTTCGCGTTACCGGAAAGAGCGAGCCAAAAGTCATTCGCTTCGATCTTTCCAGGGTTCGATCATTTACGATTCGCGTACAGTTCGGCGACGACAAGCTCGACGTGAGCGATCATGTCGATATCGCCGGGGCGCGCCTGATTAAGATCCCCTAACAGAATGAACCACAGAGGCCACTGAGAACGCCAAGAGGTCAAAGGGCGGTCCTGTGCTGTAGCTAATCTCCGTGCTCTCTGTGACCTCAGTGGTTTACGTTGTTTCTTGTTGTTATGGACTCTAAGTGATTTTTTCGCACTTGTCACCAAGACACCTGCCGGTACACTTTGCGTATGTCGTCCTCGCAACTCAAGGAGAAGGTAAAGTCCCTGGCCATCGAAGCGGGTTTTGTGCGCGCCGGTATCGCTCCGGCGGGGACTATCGAACCGCAAGCATCCCGAGCGCTGCGAGAATGGCTTGAATCGGGCATGCACGCCTCTCTGGAATACATGGCCCGCAACTTCGCCAGGCGTCTGGAACCTCGCAAGCTCGTGCCCGGTTCCACCTGCGTTATATGCCTGGCGATCAGCTACGCGCCACCGCCTGCCGCTCGCAATTACGATGCCCATCGCGGCCCGCGGCCGTTCGTCGCACGCTATGCGCGGGGGAGAGACTACCACAGGTTGCTCAAAAAAAGGTGCGCCTCTCTCATGGGCGCGATTCGCAAACTTGTTCCGCTCCTTCAGGGACGCGCGTTCGTTGACGGAGCGCCCGTTGCGGAACGCGCCCTGGCGGCAAGGGCGGGGCTTGGCTTTATCGGGAAAAACGGATCGCTCATCGTTCCAGACCTTGGCAGCTACGTGCTGCTTTGCGAGATTGTCTGCAACCTCCCCCTGGAACCGGACGAACCCCTGAAAGACAATTGCGGCGATTGTGACCTGTGCGTGCGCGCCTGCCCGACGGGTGCGATCGGACCGGAGAGACTCGTAGATGCTCATAAGTGCATCAGTTACCAGACGATAGAAAATGTCGCCCCGATACCGTTCGATCTCCGCGAAAAAATCGGCGTTCGCGTGTTCGGCTGCGACAGCTGCCAGGAGGCGTGCCCGCACAATCGCGCCGTACCGACGGGCGACGCGGAACTTGCGGGGGACTGTCCCCTTGGAGGCGCGGTGCTGGCGGAGATTCTTCGCTGGGAGCCACGCGACTGGGACGCCGCAACGCGAGGGAAGGCCACGCGGCGAGCGAAGTTTGAAACGCTCCTGCGAAACGCCGTCATCGCCTCGGGTAACAGTGCGGAGACGTCACTGCTCGCCGGGCTGAGAGAATTGGCGGACAAACGCCCCGAGTTTCGCCGGGACCTGCATTGGGCGATGGAGCGGCTGGAGCAGGCGTCCCGGAATCATCTTTGACGATTTGACCTCCACGGGTCTAGAATGTTCGTTCCGCGAGGAGACAGGCAATGAGCCGGAAAATCAAGGCGACGAAATACCACGTTGACATTCCACGAATCGAAAACGCCGTTCGCGAAATAATCCAGGCCGTGGGTGAAGACCCGGATAGGGAAGGACTTCGCCAAACGCCAAACCGCGTCGCGCACATGTACGAAGAATTGTTCGGCGGTCTTTACGAAGACCCTGCCAGTCACCTGGTCGTCGATTTTTCCGAGCAATACGACGAGATGGTGGTGCTGCGGGACATTCCCTTCTACTCGATGTGCGAACATCACCTGCTGCCGTTCATCGGGAAGGCCCACGTGGCTTACCTGCCGAAGGGCAAGGTGGTCGGTCTGAGCAAACTGGCGCGCATTGTCGAGGCCTATGCCCGTCGGCCCCAGGTGCAGGAGCGCCTGACCGGGCAGATCGGCAAGGTCCTGATGGAGAACCTGGACGCCAGAGGCGCCGCCGTCATCATCGAGGCGACCCATACCTGCATGGCGATCCGCGGCGTGAAAAAGCCCGGCGCCGTCATGGTCACCTCGGCGATGCTGGGAACGTTACGAAGCAATCTCGCCACGCGATCCGAAGCGATCCATCTGCTTACCGGCGGGCGTTCAATCGGTGCGTGACAGGCTAGAAGCCATCCCAAAACCTCGATTTGGGCTGCAAGCGGGTCTTTTCCCGCCCGGCGGTGTCGCGGAAACTCGACGAATCGCCTTGATTCGACGTCCTTTCCGCTCCTCGCCGGATCAAAAAAAACCCGCGCTTTCGCCGGCAAAGCAGGTTTTGGGATGACTTCTACTTTCGACGGATGACGATGGCCGTCAGGTCATCGCCCTGCACCTGGCCTTGCGTGAAGTCCAGAAGGGCAGCGTGAAGGTTGTCGATGATGGCTTCTGCGCTCCTGTCGCGATTCTCGCGGATAAGATCGATCATCCGCGCGACGCCGAACATTTCGCCTTCGGGATTTGACGCCTCCATGAATCCGTCGGTAGTTATCACGGCAAGGTCGCCGCTGCGCAGGTCGACCGTCTCGATCTCGTCGTAATCGGTCTCGCCCATGATTCCCAGCGGCAGGCCCGTGGCGTTTTCCTCGCGGAACTCGTCGCCGGCGCGATCGTAGAACAGCATCGGACCGTGTCCCGCCGAGGCATATGTCAGGCGTGATTCGGCCGCGTTCAGGATGCCGAAAAAGCAGGTGACGAACCGTGCGTCTCCCAGGTCGTGCGTCAGCAGGTTGTTGGCGGTACGCAGCACCGCCGAAATGTCGGACCCGTGGAGCGTGATCGCGCGGAGCATCGCGCGCGTTTCGGCGATAACCAGCGCCGGACCGATCCCGTGGCCGGTGGCGTCGGCGACGGTGAACATCCAGCGTCCGTCCGGAAGTGGCATGAAGTCGTACGTATCGCCGCCCGTTTCGTCGGCGGGTTTGGAGAATCCGGCGACGTCGAACCCGTCGATCTCCGGAGGTCCTTTCGGCAGCAGCCCCTGCTGAATCTCCCGCGCGAGCTGCATTGCGCGTTCCATCTCCTGTTTTTGGATGAAGTGATCGATGAGTCGTGCGCGCTGAATGGCGACCCCGGCCTGCGAGGCGAGCGTCTCGGCGAGCGATACGTCGTAATCGTCGAACGCGCCGCCGCGCTTGTTGATGACCTGGAGAACGCCCACCAGGCCGCCCTCGTAGTCGAACAGTGGAATCGACAGGATGTTCCGCGTGCGGAAACCGGTCTGCTTGTCCACGTTCGGGTTGAACCGATCGTCGGCGTAGGCGTCAGGGACGTTGATCGTCTTTCCGGTGGTCACCGTGGCGCCGGAGATTCCAAGGTTGTCGGGAACGCGTATTTCATCCACGCCCGCGGCGATTCGCGTGCAAAGCTGGTGCGCCTCGGCGTCGTGCAGAAACAGCGATGCCCGCTGGGCGTCCAGAAGTTCCATGCCGCTGTCGACGATCAGGCCTAAAAGACTGTTCAGATCGCTGGCGGCGACCATGGCCCGGCTGATCTCCAGCACGTGGGAGAGGTCGTGAAAGACTTTGTTTTTTTTGGCGTTGCTCATTACCGATCTTCGAAATACGCACGGTCGGCCGCCTTCGTGAGCGGATTGACCGTTCGGTTAATTTCCCGCGTGCTGGACAGGCGACGGCGCGACGATGGGAAACGTCGTTCCGCCGGACGGGAATAGTATTACGCGCTGGGGGCCGGCGCCAAGGATTCGTTGAGCGACCGTTATCGCCTCGTCGACCGTCTCGAAGATTTGCAGCCCGGGGAACGTAGCGCCTGCGCGCACCAGCGCAGGGGAGACCATGAACACGTGATTCCGGTGGATCGTCTGCAGTGCGAGGCGCACGAAGAAGGCTGCGTCGCCGGCGAGTTGCGGCGCCGCGCGGGTCAGCAGCGAGCATATCCCGTTCGGTCCGATCAGGCGAACCAGTCGGCGAACCCACGAAGGGCGGATCGACCATCGCGGGACTTCCATTCCCTCGGCGCCGCCCTCGCAGCGCGCCAGGCAGATTATCACACCGTTGGGACGCGCCGCCCACAGCGTATTGGGAATGCATTTGAACGACTGCCACAGGTCGTAGTCGCGCGGATGGGCGTTTGTTATCAGGACGTCCGCCGGCGTCGTGGTGAGAACTCCGCATCCGACGGCGCAATGCTTGGCGAGCATCCGCTGGGTGGAGATCATCTCGCCCGTCGCGATCGAAGTGGGAAGGTCGTTCTCGTCCAGCAGGTACTGCACGGCGAAGGTTTGTCCCGCGTGCTGATCGATCAGGCGTCCGGCGGCATCAATCGCGGCGCGCATCGGATTGTGCCTTCTGTCCGTACCGACGAGCTGGCGGGCGGTGCGGCCGATACCGAGACGGTGCAGGTTGCGGATCGTCTCCAGCGACGCACAGCCGGGAAGGAACATCTTGTATCCGCCCCCGAAACCAGCCTGGAGATGCGGACTGACCGAGGAAATCACGATTCGCAGGTCCGCCTGGGCAATTTTGCGATCGATCGAAACGTCCATTCGCCCGACCTGCCCCACGCTTTCGTAGGCGGATTCGTCGGACCACGGGTTGCATCGCCATCGCAGGTTTTCGCCCGGCGCGCCGAGTTTTTCCGCAGCCTGGACGTCCGTCAGCGGAGGGTGCATTCCGGTGGCGAAGAAGATCTCCAGCCGATCCGGCGCGATCGACGCGTGATGCACCTCACGCATGACGATATCGAGGATTTTCGGTAGTGGGCTGTGACGCGTGAGATCCTCCACGATAAGCACGATCCGTCCATTGCGGTGGATATTGAGCAGGTTGGACAGCGGCGCTCCGCCGCCGGGGCGGTTAATCGCTACGGCGAGGCGATCGCTCCAGTCCTCCGGAGCTTCTCGCAGCGACGGTGCGGCGACCTGCTGGATGGTCCACTGCTGCGGCAGCGATATGCCAAGTTCGCCCGAACCCCATGGTACGGAAATATCCGGCATTTACGAGGACCCTTTCTCGTCGTTACTTTCGGGCGCTGGCTTCCTTCGCCCGACGATAACATGGTAAACGCCGAGTGGTTCTTCATGCGAGACGAAATCCGCGAATCCCGCCGACCCAAAGAGACACTCCAGGTGTTCCGGCGTGCGGTGGTTCATGTGCAGTCCGAACACTCGCCGGAAAAAGCGGTTCGTTCCGTGTGCCAGGGACAGGCTGTTGAACACTATCGAGGAGCCTGCCGGCATGACCTCCGCCGCCGAGCGGACGATATCGACGATCTGCTCATCCGTGAGGTATTCGCATATGCCGAGCATCTTGACGATATCAGGGGGCCTATCGAGCATCTGCTTGACGTCCCGCACGTCGCCCTGGATAAAATGGACCCTGTCGATAAGCCCCTCGTTGCGTGCGTTGCTGCGACCGTACTCGAAGGCGTCGCTGCTCAGGTCGACCAGAGTTGCGAAGCTGTCCCGATCGGCCTGATTCATGGCGTCCATGATGATCCGTCCCGGACCGGCGCCCAGGCAGAGCACATGTGCCGGTTCGGAAGGGCTTTCGTCGATCAGCCTGGCCAGCAGACGCGCGCCAAGGCGTCGCCGATTGCGCAGCGCCGTGGACATCGCACCGGATTTCACCAGTATCCTGTCGGCGATCTGGGTCGGATTCCCATCGTAGCTTATGACCATGCTTCGCCATCCGCCGGGATCTTTCCAGTTGCTCATCGCCAGGTCGCTCTTTCCGAAGCGCAGCAGGCCTTTCAGCATGACGGCCGGCAGATAGTTCGCAATGGGGTTGGATATTACCGTGCGAACCAGGCGGCGCAGCCTCCCGTGTCGCTCGAACTCAATGTCCTGAACCCATGATTCCATATGCACCTCTCCTCTTGGGGCGCGGACAGTATAGGGGATTTTCGGCTAGGAGCCTATCCGAATAACCGCACGGAGCCGCGTTGTGACGATAATTGGATCGCCCTTCCTGCCCCGGCGCCCGCCTGCTGCGGGACTTTCCGGAAATGACATAAAGTTTTATCGAATTCTCCGCCGATACAAAATGTTGGACCGGCGAAGACGGCGAGTTTCGTTTCGTTGCGTTTGAGATTGCGAAAGTAACGTCCGTATGTCGGATTGTTGGCGATTCCGAAGCTTATTGATATTCGTATTGTGAATGCTGATTTGACGGCTGCAATCTGCACCGGCAGGCTGCATTGGTAACACGAAGATCAAGAAAAACGTTTCAGAGGACGGCGCGATGACAAAAAGGCAGTTAATTGACGATATCGTAGCGATTAACCACTCAGCCCAGCCGGAGTTTCTGGCGCAGTTTCAGGACCAGGAATTGACGGAGTACCTGGAGCATTTGGCCTTACTGCGACAGCCCAGACCTCACGCCGATCCGCATTCATTCGACAGGTACTTTGAACAGGCCCAGCCGATCCCGCAGGATTCTGCCATCCAGATCGAGCCCGTGACGACCGTTCCGGCGGCGCCGGGCGCTCTGGAATACGACGAATATGACGACGATGAGGAAATAGAAGCGGCGCCGGACACTCAGCCCGTAGCCGTGGCGGCTTCGTCGCCGGATGAAGAAGTACAGACGCCCTTCGCCGAAACGGAAGAGGATTCCGAGAGCTGGCTGTTCTGAACGCCGGTTCATGGGTGCAGGAAAAGTTCGCGACGCGCTCAGATTTCGCCGGTCGGGAAGCTCATCCGCGCCGGCGATTTTTTTTTGCATCGAGCTGAACTCCGTTGACATATTCGCGGTAAACTGTATAGTACCAAACCCCGTTGGGGCGGGCCTGAAAGCCTCTCCCGCGGGAATATTCCGGGGCCGTAGCTCAATTGGTTAGAGTACCGGACTGTCGATCCGGTGGTTGCGAGTTCGAATCTCGTCGGCCTCGTTTTAGACAACTCACGTCAGACCCCAGAGTTGGGGTAACCCGCCGGTAGTCGGCGGTGTGGCCTGAGGCAAGAAAAAGCGCGGTGTTACACCGCGCAAATGCCGAAGGGAGCGCCGCACGATGCCGAAAAGACCGCCTTCCTACCGCCAGCCCAAAGGGTATGATCAGGCCATTGTCACCCTTACGGATACCCGTACCGGAAAAAGACGCGACTACTGGCTTGGCCCTCACTCCAGCGCGGAGAGTCGTGAGCGGTACCACCGTCTATTGGCTGAATGGGAAGCCAACGGACGCGTCCTGCCGGAGCCTTCGGATGAAGGGTCCAGCAGCCGGAGCCGGACAACGGCCTCCGAAATTATTTACGCCTACTGGGTGTGGGCACAGACATATTTCAATTCCGCATCGGAGATCGGCAACATCCGGATTGCAGCGCGACTGATGCGACAATTCTACGGTCAGACACCTGCCGCAAGCTTCGTCGACTGGTGGCCATTGACCTGAAACTCGGACGTTTCCAGGCCGCATACAAGGGTCAGATGGAACTTTACCTTCGCTGGCTGGATAAAAACGAGCGCCAGCCGCTGGAAGAACCGCCCATCGGCCTGATTCTCTGCGCCGGGAAGTCCAGTGAGCACGTCGAGCTTCTCCGGCTGGACCGCAGTGGTATCCGCGTCGCCGCATACATGACCGAACTGCCGCCACGCGACCTTCTGGAGCAGAAACTTCATCAGGCGATTCGAACTGCCCGCGCCCGCCTGGAAGCCGGCGGCGATGAATAGCTTTACCTTCTTGCCGTGATCTGTTCCGAAGGTTGCGTAAGGAGTCCTGTCCGCCGAAGCTACAGGTGCGAAGGTGGATTGGCCTCGAAGTCGGAGCAAAGTTGGAGCACAGCGGAAATGCCTTGGGTACGGAGATGCCGTCGGTACCGCGCGCATCATACTCGAAGGGCCCTCAGGGCCTCGGCCACCACTTCGCAGCAATCACCGAAGTCTACGCTGAGAAGGACGCGCAACCGTATGCTCACGTCGGGTATTCATCTTCATGCTTCCAGTGTTGTTGCATGTTCTTAAAGAACCCGCGTTTGCTTTGCCACTGTTGAGCTAGGGCCACTTGTTCGGCAGTTAAATCGGGGATCGTCAGGCCGACCAAGTCTAGAGAAAAACCCTGCCCTGGTTTAGGCGTTTCCGTGGCGATACCGATGACCTTTGCTTTTCCCGGATAAAGCCATCGGGCAACAAGACAGCGAGCTTTTAATTCATCAATGCGATCTTCACGTGGCGATTCGACGGGGCACCCAAGGAATACATATGTGGCCTGACCGAGGCCCGAACAAATTCGGGCACGCGCTTGTCCCTGCTGGTTGGCCTCTAGGAAGCTCTGGAAACTTTTGCCCAGTCCTCGCCTAGTGAAGCGATCTTCACGGGCCATTGTGCGTAGGGCTTGCTCCACTGCATCGACATCTTGCTCACCCAGGAGAACGCCTTTGTGGTGATCTTGGCAGAACATCTCGATCAGCTGGTCCCAGACATAACTAATCTCGTCGGCCTTCTTCCTAGCTTGGAACTGTTCCTGTTTCGAGAACTCATGCCATATATCTTCGCCCAAGCAGATTAAGTCCTGGTCAGGAAACCTCCGCCCATTCTGAAGATATAGTGCAAGGAGGTCTTCTTCGCCACCTTCCATCACCACTTGTGATTGTAGATCCTCCTTGGCAGACAAGTATGTTACGAAATCGGTAATCGTGTCCAGTTCTTGGATGATTGTGCCGAATGATGGACCATCCAGAACGTGGACATACTTGCTGGTGCCCTTATCATCGTATGGACGGGAAGAAAAAAAGACCTTATTCTCGCCGCCAAGAGCCACTGCAACGCGGTGTAGATTGCGTACTTCACTTGCAGGAAAAGCCAAACCCACTTTGCCGGACTTGATAATGACGCGATCCTTCAGTCCATCCAGATCAAGCCACCTCTCAGCCTTGAAAATCTGTTTAACCGATTCCTCCACAGCCCGTCGCCGCCAGCGGTCCAAGTCCACGGTTGGGTTGCCGGTATCCTTGAAAGCGATGTGCTTGACCGACATGACGATAACATCGGGGTCGCACACTACCAGCAGATCGCAGAGTTCCTTACCGTTCTTGCCTTGCGGGTTCGGATATGTCCAGAGAGAAAGAAATGACCGCTGGCAATGCTGGGCTACAAATTGCTCGGCGTCATTCAGACCCAGATTGTCCGTAGCGGATGCTGTCATGGCTACCAAATCTAACCAGACTATATCCGGTGGGCAATGATCAAGATTTGGCCACTGAATTGGACGGTGGCAACTGGTTCGCCAACTGCGTCAACCGGTCGTAAAACTGCGTAGACCGGTCGTCTAACTGCGCAAGTGCTTCTGCGCAGCAGATTCCACCTGCCGCCCTTCGATATGTTCGCATGCATGAGCGACGCGGCGAACGAAACAGACGCGGTGGAATCGATCGGGCCGGCTGGCGGTCTGGTGGCCAAGGGCGAGGACCTCATCACGCTCACCGAGGCGGCCCGGCGACTGCCGAAGATCGACGGCAGGAAAATCTGCGCGGGGACAATATGGCGGTGGTGCAGGTTCGGCCTGCGGGGCGTGTGGCTGGAGCACGTGCGTCTCGGCAGGAAGATCTGCACCAGCCAGGAGGCCCTGACGCGTTTCTTCGCAGCCCTTGCCGACCTCGATGACTTTTATCCACTGCCAACTCCTGCCCGTCTGAAGCGACGTGCCATCACATCCCGGCAACGGCTGCGCGCCCTGCGTGAAGCGGACGCCATTCTCGAGGAGGCGGGCATATGAAACCCCGCGACTACGCCAGATACGGCCGACCAGGTCGCCACTCCGAGCGCGAAACTGGGCATCCCCGGTGCGGCGCTGGCTGTGGACGGCATTGAATTCGACCCGTTTGGCAATCCGGTCGCCTACCACATTCTCAAGTCGCACCCTGGCAGCGGCGCTGCTACGGCTGCGATGCAATACGACCGCGTTTCGGCAGACAGTGTGATCCACTGGTTCCGCGCGGACAGGCCCGGCCAGCGCCGCGGCCTGCCTGACATCCTGCCAGCCCTGCCCCTGTTCGGGCATCTCCGCCGCTACACGCTGGCTGTGATCCTTGCGAGTCGGCGGCGAACGTTGCGGTGCTGATGAAGACCAACGCCCCAGCCGGCGGCGAGGCGGCCGAGGTTGAGCCAATGACGGAGATGGAGTTTTCTCCGAACATGGCCGTCTTCACGCCGGAGGGCTGGGAGCCGAGCCAGATCAAGGCCGAGCAGCCCGCGACCACCTACGACATGTTCAAGCGGGAGATCCTCAACGAGATCGCCCGCTGCTGGCCGCCCAGCAGGCGATCTACGAGGAACTCGTGGATTTTTTCCGCCAGCGGGGGCGAACGGACCGCGCCCGCGCCGTGGAGACCCAGGCAACGCTGATAGACAAGGCGGTCAAGGCAATCGAGACGCGGATCGCCGGGATAGACGTCGACGAGACGATCCGTGGCGCGATGTCTGGCTCATCGCCGGAGCCGTCGGAGTCGATCCCCGACCGCTGACGCTGCGGCAACTGCTCTGGATGGCCGAAGGCCACGGCCGCGACGCGTGGGGCCGAAACGCGCTGCTGTGTGCGTTGGTCGGCAACTGCCACCGCGACCCGAAGAAAGGCCGGGCGTTCAAGGTCGATGATTTCGACCCGTTCGATAGGGAACCGGGCGAGGTCATCAAGGTGAATCGTGAGAACCTCGAAACTATGAGAAAGGCTTTTACGGGCAGTAAGGTGAATAGTGAGACAGGCGAATTTCCCATACTATGAAGGCTTACCCAAGCTTGGTCTGTGTGATTTGCTGCAGTATGAGCAGCGTCTGGTGAATCACATCCAACACGTCCGCCATCGCCACAGGCTTGCCGTGGACGGCTTCGTCGCCCAGCTTCTTGATCTTCATTGCGTACCCCTTCCCGTCTGCGTCAAGCAAATGGGAAGTCGTTGCTTTCTTGATTCGCCCTTCCAGCCCCCATTTCTCGAAGCCAGCGTCTTCAAGGGCGACGTCAATGGCACTTCGGCAGAACACGATGCAAGGAACGTCAAGCCCCAATACGAAGCATTCAGCGACTTGCCTGAGAAAAGCGCGGGCTCGTTTGGTCGGATTGAGCGGAACATGCAGATCGGAAAGCAGAAGAAGGCGAGTAGCGGCTTTCTGCGAGCGGGTGACGGCATCCCGCATGGATTGCACAAGCAGAAGTTCCCAAACGATCTTGAGGATCGTCCCGTCCTCGGGCCGGGTATCACTTGCTATATCTCTCAGCGCAGTCAGGAAGACGTCCGGAGACAGGCCCTTTTGCTCCAGGATGGATGTCAACCGCACGAGGTGGGTTTCGAACTGGCGTATGAATCCCCTCAACTCGGGCTCGACCAAAGTGCACTCGGTTGGGTTGGGAAGAACGAGCTCCTCTGTTGCCTTCAGAACATGGGAGGCGAACCGTTCCGCCTGCTCGAAGATCGCGGTGGAGAGCGCAGCATCAGTTGGTCCGCCATTGACATACCATGCCTTCATGTCCTCCTCGTACTCGTTGATGCACGTCTCCAACTGGACATCAAGGTCGAAGTCGTAGTGCCCCTTGCCCGGCGCGGTCCCATCGTCAGTGCTCATGTCTTTGCCTCCATAAGAACAACGAATGGATTGTGCATCGATTTGTGTGTCATGTCCATGTTCCGAACCGGCATGGACGCATTCTACAGAAAGGAATCTGAAATGAACGCAACTGCCACAAAACCCGGATGCAAGACGACGGAGTTCTGGCTTTCCCTTTTGGCGACGCTGCTGGGGTTCCTGCTGGCCTCCGGCGTGATGGATCAGGCCCAGGCTGATAGCTGGATCGCAAGAATCGTCGGCGGACTGGTCGCCGTGCTGGCGACGCTGGGCTACAGCGCCAGCCGCGCGAAGGTGAAATCGGAGACCTTCGGTGACGGGTCTGCTTGAGGCGCTCCGGCCGGTCATCGAGATCGTGCTGAAGATCCTTCTCGAACTGTTCCTGGAGAGAGCCAATGAACCGGATACTGCCGTGGCTGCTGACCGCAACGCTGCTCGCCGTGAGCGTTTGGCCCGGCGGGTGCGTGCGCACAAGGACGGTGCTAATCCCGCCCGGTGAGCCTGTGCAGCTCGCCGAGTCGGTCAAGGCCCATGTGTATATCGAGGTCGCCGGCAAGCGCATCCGCAGCAAGAACCGCGTAACGCTCCCGGAAGGCTGGTGGTGTTTACCTGATGATGAGGACGGCGATCAGTGATCCTTGGGCGAATCGGCGAATCCCAGTTTTCGCCGCAGGATTTGCAGGCTGGGGTTCCGCCGGTTCGTTTCCTGCAGAAAGTGCCAGTAGGAGTCGTAACGGTCGCGAACGGACTCGTACTCGGCCAGCAGGCGCTGTTGAATGTCGCGCTTCATGGCAATGCAGTCAAACGTCTTCTTGGTCCGAGTACTCATCCTGAATCTCCTTCGGGCAACGGATGTCCAGCAGGCCGTAGCCCTGGGCGAGGTTCACGCTGTTGAACGCCCTTATTTTATCAAAATTCACGATATGCCGAAAGTTCCAACTCAACAAAATATCGGCCTTGGTGATGGTGGCCAGTGCGATCCGGGCAGCGTCATCGCGCCACTTGTGCGAAACCACGCCGGCTTGCAGATACGCCTCCGTCAGTGCAACTGCTTCCGGGGTGATGGCAACGGCTTCCAACTGCTCGTGCGGCAGCGACGACAGAACGTCCTGAATATGGTCGGGAGCGTTGAGAATCTCGCGAAGAAGAATTTCGGAGACCAGCACGATGAACCGGCCGGACTTGACCTGCTCGAAAAAACGCTTCGAGTCGTCCGCGAATTCGTCGTCGAAGACACCCCCAAACACGGAGTTGTCCACGAATGCACGAAATCGATGTCGATACGGGCCAGGTTGATCGGCCATGGTGTTCTCCAACGGACTTTCCACGGGAAAGGATAAAACCGGAACATGGCTTCGGCAAGAGGAATCCGGGCCGGTCGGGTGTTCGTCGAGTTGTTCGCCGACGACACGAAGCTCGTGCGCGGCCTGCGGCGGGCGGAGAGGCGCGTCAAGGCGTTCGGCAAACGCATAGGCGACATCGGGCGAAAGATGGCGAAGCTGGGCGCCGCCTTCGCCGCGCCGATAGCGCTGGCGACGCGCGTGTTCGCCGGGTTCGACGATCAGATGCGTGCGGTCCAGGCGGTTCACCGCCAGCCCGAACGTCGCGGACTTCTGCGCCGACTGGCCCGCGGCGATCAAGCCGGCGACGGCGGTGCCGAAGAAGGGCTGGGAGGTCGCCAGCGTCTATTACCGCGAGGCGGCGGGCGGCAAAGATTTAATCCCCAAGCCGGTGCAGATCGACATCAACCAGGTTTATCACGACGGCGATTTTTCGAAAATGGGGATCTGATCGCAAATGAGCATCAAGAAGGTCAATGCGAACTCGAAGGTGGTCCTGTCCGGCAGGACGTTCAATACGATCTCCGACGTCGTGAACTCCGTTCGGATGGGCACCGCAGGCCGTCCCGCCTCGGCGTCCAAGACGACCGGCGAGATCGTATGGGTCAGAAACGATCACTGGTATGATGTTTATCCGCAAGACCATGACCGCTTCGACATACTTGGAATCGACGAGCCTTTGTTTTCGCCGACCGACGCGCCCGACACGTTCAAAAACATCAAAGCCTTCAAGGCCGTTGTGCCGGATTTTAACGATCCGAGCCGGATCGTCATTCTTCAGCAGCCTATTGCTTATGGTGATGTCGGTCGTGCCGTGCTGACCGGCATAACGCCCGTGAAGATCAACGTTACGGACGAAGATCATGAGTACGCCACACTGGAATGGAACAGCGGCGCATATCCGGGCATGACCTACACCGATCATCTAATCAGTGCGAACGAAGGCCCTGCGTACATCCTCTGGAAAGAGACCGGCACAGGTACGAAATGGGCCATCGTCCGGCTGATCCACTATCACCTGAACTACCGGATCAAGTACGGCGTCGTGAAAAAGGTCGTTCGAGCAAGTACTCCCGTTCCGCCGCCGGGCGGACCGCCCAATCCCGTGATCTACCTGAACGTCTATCCGTGCGACGACGAATACGGCACGAACAAGGACACATCCAGAACCCTGACAGTGAAAGTGCCGGGGGCGGTACGGTTGGCCGACGGCACATTCGCGACTCCACCGGCGCGATCGGTGAACGTCTGGACGGAGGACGGTGACGGAACCGACAAGGGCCAGGTGATCGCGTATCTCGATACGCCCGGCGATGAGGGGCCGGAGCGAACCTGTCTGTCCGACGTTTGGGACGCTCCGCGTGGGACGATCCGGATGTGGAACGACGCGAGCAATATCCCGCACGGGTGGCACATCTGCGACGGTACGAACGGCACGCCGGACCTGCGGAACCGGTTCGTCGTGGCCACCGGCAGCAGTTACTCCGCCGGCGATACGGGCGGCTACAAGTACCACGGCGGCAGCCAGAACAACCACGACGCTCACGACCTGGAGCACGACCATAATCTCAATTTCACGGGCATGGTCGCCGGCGGGTCCGATTACAACGTCTATTCGTCTTCGACGCAGAACGCTCTCTCTACGGCGGCAACGCACAGCCAGACTGACAACCGCCCGCCATACTACGCGCTGACGTATATTATGAAGCTGTGATCTATCAGAACAGAATTTCCCGGCCCGCGGTAGCGATCACAGCCACGAAACCATCTTCCTCACCGTCTGTGGCTTATAATGCGACACGTCCGATTACCTTGCCCGGCTGATAGCTTGCCCCCGTTTGCCTGGCAATCCTCAAGGTGACTGAATCTCCTTCCACGTATGCCACCCCCGGTTTTCTTGGTCCTTCGAAGCCTTCGGTGCTGATAACGCTCCTATCGCCAATGTGCCATATCCCGCTTCGGTGAATGTGTCCCATTACAAGGCAATTGGCTTGGGGCGAGTAGGTTTCCATAAAGTTCACCGCCAGTCCCGGCGCATCCCGCCATGCGCGCAGAATGGAGAGAATTTGACGAGGCCAACTGAGCGACACCAGGTTTTCGAGGAATGTACGTCGCCTGCTGCGAATCCGCTTTCCGGACCGATCGTGGACTATTCGAATCGCCTCGGTGACGCTGGCCTGCTGGCCTTCAATGCTCGCTCGCATCCGTGGCGGCATTTTGCGAAGTGACTCATCGCGGGCTGCGCGTAGTTTCTTTGCGCTTCGCCGCCAGGGAGAAATGCTATCGAAGAGAACGTCGCCATGAAGTACGAGCAGCCGTCCGCCCTTGAGCAGCAGGTGTCGTGGGCCATCCAATATCGAATCTGCATTACCCGCCAGAACCACTGCCCGAACGCCGTCTGCCTGGCATATCTGCCCGATACATTCAATTGCCTGCCGGCACATTTCTTTTCGGTTTGCCAGCCCCAAGTTCAGTGTGTCGCCGTTGAAAACAACAGTCCCCGCTTTCTGCCACAAGCCCCGAATACGATCGAGTTTGCTAGCCCAGTTGGATCTGGCCGACAGGTGTACGTCACTCACGATTACGATTGGTTCGGCAAGCTCCGGCAAGAGTGGCATCTCCTCATCACTTGTGTCATGTCGTCGATTCAGGATATTGGCATATAGTAAGCAGCCATGGTCGTATGCTCTTTATTTGCCATAAGCGGCAGGTTTGCTATCATTGTCAACTTGGAAAACTCACTGAATCTTGGTCAGCTCGATGAATCTCAGTTGTTGTATTTCACGACGTTGGATAAAATACGAAGCTATAGCCGATGGGATTATTTGGGTTTCCGCAGAGAGATGCAGGTTAGCAGGAATGGCGCAGAAGACGGTCGAGGCGGCGAAGGGCCTAGAACCCCCGCAGGTTTGGCCTGAAAATGCGCGGATGGAGGATATCTCGGGCCTCTGGTGGGTCGCACACACCAAACCCCGGCAGGAAAAAAGCCTTGTGCGGGACATCTTGGTTTCAGGAGGGGCGTATTTCCTGCCGATGTATGAAGCGACGCGACAAAGTGGACGCCGGCGGTGGAAATCGACGCTTCCGCTGTTTGCGGGATACGTCTTTCTGTGCTGCGCCGATGAGGACCACAGGCTTGCGGCATTGAAAACCAACAGGATCGTGCGGTTTGTCGAGGTTCCGGATCAGAAGCAGCTTGTCGGTGAGTTGTCAGCCATCAGGCGATTGTTGCAATCCCGGCTGGCGATAGATCCGTACAAATCGCTGCGAAATGGCACGCGGTGCCGAATCCGCACCGGCCCGCTGCAAGGCATGGAAGGCAAGGTCGAACGTCGCAGCGGACGCAGCCGATTTGTCGTCGAAGTGACTATTCTAGGCCAGGGCGCGTCGGTGGAAATCGATGCGGATTTGCTCGAACCTGTCGAGTGATCTTGGCGCAAGCGACTAATGGGTATCAGATCCGAAGTCGCCGCCTAATATCTTGGGAATACGTGAGTTGTATCGCAAAACGGCGCGCAGCCGACGGGGGCGGAGTCTATTCAGGTTAAATGAGGTGCCTAGATGGGTAAAACAAAGAAAGCGTTGATTACCGGTATTACCGGCCAGGACGGAAGCTACCTTGCCGAACTGCTGCTGGACAAGGGCTACGAGGTGCACGGGCTGGTGCGTCGCAGCAGCACGTTCGGAACGGAGCGGATCGAACATTTGTACCAGGACCCGCATAAGAAGGGCGCCCGTTTATTCCTGCACTACGGCGACCTGACCGACGGCGCGGGCCTGCGGCAGGTGCTGACCGCCTGCAAGCCTGACGAAGTCTATAACCTCGCAGCACAATCGCACGTGCGAGTCAGCTTTGACCAGCCGGTCTACAGCGCACAGGTCGACGCCGTGGGAACGTTGAGGCTCCTGGAGGCGATGCGGGATCTCGATCTGAAAATGAAGTTTTACCAGGCATCCAGCAGCGAGATGTTCGGAAAGGTTCTCGAGACGCCGCAGACCGAAACCACCCCGTTCTACCCCCGCAGCCCGTACGGCTGCGCGAAGGTGTTTTCCTACTGGCAGACGGTGAACCATCGCGAGGCGTATGGCATGTTCGCCTGCAACGGGATCCTGTTCAACCATGAAAGCCCACGCCGTGGCGAGACGTTCGTAACGCGAAAGATCACACGCGCAGCCACGCGTATCAAGGAAGGACTCCAGGACAAGTTGTTCCTGGGCAACCTGGACTCGAAACGCGACTGGGGTTTCGCGGGCGATTACGTCGAGGCGATGTGGCTGATGCTCCAGCAGGATGAGCCGGATGACTACGTCGTCGCTACCGGCGAGACCCATTCCGTACGGGAGTTCCTGGACGAGGTATTCGGCCGGCTCGATATGGACTGGAACAAGTACGTGGAGATCGATCCTCGATACTTCCGACCGACGGAGGTGGACCTGCTGCTTGGCGATGCGAGCAAGGCGCGCGAAAAACTGGGCTGGCAGCCCAAGGTCGATCTCAAGGAACTGGCGGGAATGATGGTCGAACACGACTGGACACTCGCCAGGGAAGAACGCGTCCTTGAGGACCATCGGGCGAAAAACGGCTCGTAGAAAGATTACTATGGATCTGTCGAAAGAAAGAATCTGTATCACGGGTGGGGATGGTTTTCTGGGCAGACACCTGCAGGCTGAGCTGAAAACAAATGCCAGCGTGCCTGACGAGAATATCCTTATTCCCCTGATCGACGATTATGACCTGGCGAAAGAGGCCGACGTCATTCGTATGTACGACGCGCTGGAGCCGACGGTCGTCATTCACCTTGCCGCCGAGGTCGGCGGGATAGGCGCAAACCGCGAGAATCCCGGGCGGTTCTTCTACGCGAACATGGCCATGGGTTTGCACCTGATCGAACACGCCCGCCTGGTGGGGCTGAAGAAATTCGTCCAGGTCGGCACGATTTGCGCGTACCCGAAGTTCACGCCGGTTCCGTTCAAGGAAGAGAACCTCTGGGAAGGCTACCCGGAGGAGACCAACGCCCCGTACGGTATCGCCAAAAAGGCGCTGCTTGTGATGCTCCAGGCGTACCGTCAGCAGTATGGGCTGAACGGTATTTATCTCCTGCCGGTGAACCTGTATGGGCCGGGCGACAACTTCGACCTTCGCACCAGCCATGTTATCCCCGCGCTGATTCGCAAGTTCGTCGAGGCGAAACAGCGGGGCGACAAGACCGTCGAGGTCTGGGGCACCGGAAAAGCCAGTCGGGAGTTTTTCTATGTGGAAGACGCCGCACGCGGGTTGCGTCTGGCGACGGAAAAATACGACGGGCCTGAACCGGTGAATCTCGGGGCCGGTTTCGAGATAACGATCCGCGACCTCGTTGAGAAGATCCGCGAGATAGTCGACTTTGACGGCGAGCTTATCTGGGATGCGAGTAAGCCGGACGGTCAGCCGCGACGCTGCCTGGACGTCACGCGGGCCGAGGAGTATTTCGATTTCCGTGCCGAGATGTCGTTCGATAAAGGCCTGCGACGGACAATTGAATGGTATCTGCGGGAAGCCTGCTGATACGGTAATACCATCGTCAATTAATTAGTGCGCTCGCGCACAGCAGTCGCCGTGGACGGATCGGTCGGCGGCGTAGTACACCAGTACACCTGAGAAGCAGGCTGCAAAGTGCTTGGCCTGGACGATCAGGAATTGTCCTGCGACCCATCCGTGGGTATATGGCAATTTAAGAAAGACATGGCGTATCGGCGGAGTTGTCGGCCCATGCTTGCAGGGATCGGGCTGTCCCGCCAATCCGTCAGCTCTATCATAAAACGCAATAACCATCGTAGGAGTCGGATGTTATGACAAGAGATTATCTGACGGTAGTTTCAGGACTCCCCAGAAGTGGAACCTCGATGATGATGAAGATACTCGAGGCCGGTGGTGTCGAACCGATCACTGACAATCTACGTAAGGCCGATCGGGATAACCCCAAGGGGTACTACGAGTTCGAGCCTGCCAAGAATACCAGGAATGACGCTTCGTGGCTGGTCGGTTCGGCGGGAAAGTCGGTCAAGATGGTCTACCGGTTGTTATATGATCTGCCTGTCGAAGGACATACCTATAAAGTCATTTTCATGCGACGCGAATTGGACGAGGTGTTGCGTTCCCAGGGAAAGATGCTCAAACGTCTTGGTCGCGACATGGGGCAGGCGGATCAAGAGGCAATGGGGGATCTGTTTCGGCGCGACCTGGAAGTTTTTGCCCAGTGGGCACAGCGTCAGGATGCCTTTGAATTCCTGGATGTAAAATATGGAGACAGGCATTGGAATGTGCCATCTCGGCAGAAGAGAGAAGATTGTTTTTGAATCATCGTTTGGAAGGCGAGTGATAAAATGCTTTCATTTCCGAGGCAACAGAAGTTTCATGCTTAGAAACCCGAGGATTTCTTCAATCTATGCGAACAGGTATGCAAAATGTGACAATCGTATTCGGTTCGCACATTGGAATGCTGTTGATCGGCATTCTAACGCAGAGCTTTCTGGCTCGTCTGCTGGGTCCGGAGGATCGCGGGGCTTATGCCGTTGCGTTTCTTTTTGCGACGCTCATGGCATTGATATTTGCGGTTGGATTGGACACGGCCGGGCGATACTTCGTCGCTTCGAAAAAGTTGACCTGTTCACAGGGTGTTGTGAACACGTTCGTCAACGCCACGATCGGTTCGGTGCTGGGTATTCTTGTCGGCCTGGTCGTTATGCATCTTCCGTTGACCTTTTTCGCCAAGGCGCCACGATCGGCATTCGCTCTGGCGATAGTCCTGATTCCGGTGATGATGCTTCGCCTGGCCCTGTCCGGGATTTTGACCGCGGTGCAGGAGTTCACATTGTCTGCGGTCCTGAATATTGCCGGTGCACTGCTGACGTTGGTGTTGACGCTGCTGTTCGTGGGGGTTTTTCAGTGGGGCGTGCACGGAGCAGTTCTGGTGGTGGCGTCGACCTGGACGCTCGTTATTCTCGCTTCCCTTAAGATTTTTCGTTCACGATATGATCTGAAATGGCACGCCCCGGCCCTGCATGACCTACTCGCAATGGCACGTTTTGGTCTGCGTTATTACGTTGGAAAACTGTTCAATCAGGTCAATTTTCAGATCGGTACGATTATCCTGGCCTTCTTCGCCGACCAGAAGCAGATAGCCTTCTTCAGTGTTGCAGCGGTTCTCGCAACCCGTGTGATGCTGATCCCCGACTCGGTGACCGCAGTTCTGCTTCCGAAGGTGGCCGCGGACCAGGAGGGACGGGGGGAACTGGTGGCCCTGATGTCGCGCGTTTGTGCCGTGGTGTGCGGGATCGCGCTGTTGGTGCTGGCTGTCGCGGCGCATCCGATCGTGATGCTCCTGTATGGTTCCGCATATGAAGCAGCGGCGGTGCTGATCCAGATCATCTCGATCGGCGTTTTTGTCCGGTGCGCGAGCAAAGTGTTCGTGCCCTATCTTGTCGGGCGAAACCATCCGGGCATAGCTTCGGTCGCGGTTGCGGCAGGCATGATAACAAATATAGCAACTTTGTGGTTCCTGCTGCCAAGGATTGGGCTGCCCGGTGCGGCGGTGGCAATGACGGCCAGTTTCTGTGTCAGTTCCGCCTTCCTCGTCTGGAGTTTCGTTCGGATCAGTCGAATTCCTCTTCGCAACATCTGGCGTTTCCGCCGACATGATTTCTCGACCTTGCTCGGACGGGGCGGAGTATCGACGTTGAAAAAAACGCCGGAAGAAGTGGATCACACCCCCTCCGAGGGCCGATTGTAAAAGAAAATGTACACATGAAGATCGGCGTTATCAGTGACAGTCATGACCACGTGCAGCCTCTCCGCAAGGCCATTGAGGCATTCGTCAAGGCAGGGGTGGAGGCCATCTTCCATGCGGGAGACTTTGTCGCCCCGTTTTCAGCCAGGTTGCTGGTCCCGCCTCATGTGCCGGAGAGTATTTCCATCTACTGCGTGTATGGGAATAACGACGGTGAACGGGCTGGTCTGA
>JAJRYB010000119.1 GCA_024275995.1 Planctomycetota bacterium
ACACGCAGGCGAACTAAAGCACCGAAAGTAGGAATCAAAAAACTCCTCAGTGGTGGAAAGGTCACCTGGCGGGGAACGAACTACACGCAGGCAAATTAGGGCCTTCCGGTTACTCGCCGCGGGAGAGGCCTTCGGCGATGGCGTCGTGGTAGAATTGCGGGTCTTCTTCGAACTCCGGCACGTGCGCGCAGGGGAACTCCCGCACATGCGCCCTTCCGGCGGTAAGCCGCTGAACGATTCTCCGCACGCGTTTGTTGTTGATAATGCGATCGCGATGCGCAAGCAGGAGCGTCGTCGGAATGTCCAGAACACCGTCTTTCGCCCGCCGGATCATTCCATCCAGCTCCCTGCTTGCAAAGAGCAGCCGCGCGGTGGCGCGGTGTAGAGCGAACCGGTCGTTCCGCAGATACCCCCGCATCGTCAGATTATCGGTGAATAGCTGCGGATCGCTCAGCGGGATATCAAAGAGCCTGCGAGGCGCCGTCAGCAGGCAGAAGGCGATTGCCATTTTCGTCCACACCGACGGTCCCGCGCAAGCGGCAAGGCCAGGCGAGACCATCGTGAGAGATGCCGGGTTAACCCCCCGCCGTCCCCTGTGGGTCGCAAACGCAGCCAGCAGCTTCCCGCCCCAACTGACGCCGAGCAGGTGAAGGCTCTTCGCGGCGGTGCTTTCCAGTATGAACCTGCATGCGCAGCCCACGTCGTCCAGCAACTGCCGCGCCGAAGTGGCATGGCCGCGATCACGCCGGTTCTCGCCGCTGCCCCGCCTTGTTACCTGGAAAACCGGATGTCCCCGCTCCGCCAGCGCCGCTGCGGAACCGATGAACCAGCCGGGATGTGACTGGATGCCGTGCATGTACAGCACCGGAAGAGCGGAAGATTCAGCCGGCGGGGTGTGAACGTAAACGACGGTCTCGTACCCGTCGTCGAGAGACAGCGTTACGCGGGACGGAACGCGCCCCTCGTCGATGGGCCTGGATAACGGCAGTCCGTTGGGCTGGAGTTGGCTGATCATGGATTTTCCTGCTTAATCGAAGGACGTAATCCTCCGATTCCACCAATAACGATGGACAAGACGCCGACCATTCAATACGCATCGGATGATCCGGTCAAGCAGCGAGAGGGCACTTTCTTTTCGTCCATGGCGAAGATCATCCGCGCCGCCCGCAATGACGCCCTTGCCGCACGGTCCAGGCGCGTCGTGCTCATGCTCGCGTTCATCTGGATTGTCAGCCTGTCCGACCTGGAGATGACACTCCGCGCCAAACAGATCGGCGGTTTCGAGGAAGCCAACCCTATCGCCCGCCAGATCATCGACTACCCGCACCTCGTCGTTGCGTACAAGTTCCTGCTGCTCGTTTCCGCGTCGGGGGTAATATTTTTTCTGCGTCGCAAGCGACTGACCGAGATCGGATGCTGGTTTCTCTGCCTGATATACACGCTGCTGGCGCTGGCGTGGGCGTTCTACTGCCGATCCCTGTGACTGGACGGCATCTCCTTTCGCCACCTGGACCAGTTGGCTCCTTCCGCGAGCGGACCGTACGGCGCGGGCGGCTTGGGTTCTTTCTCGTCGTACTCGAAGGGGCGTTTGCCCAGCAATATGGGACGGCGCTGGCCGATATTAACCAGCAACCCCAGGGCGGCGCAGTTCACCACGAGCGACGAGCCTCCGTAACTGATCAACGGAAGAGTCATTCCGGTAATAGGCATCAGGCCCATCGTCATGCCAACGTTGATAATGATTTGCGAGAACAGTATCGCCAGGACACCTATCGCCAGAAGTCGCCCGAACGGATCGTAGGTCACCACGGCGATCTCCACGCCGAACAGGAAGATCACTCCGTAGAGCATCAGCACGGCTGCACATCCCGCGAAGCCCCACTGCCCCCCTACGATACTGAAGATAAAATCGGTGTGATCGTCGGGCAGCATCCGGAATGCGGTCTCGGCGTCGCTCCATCCTCCTCGACCGGTGAACCTGCCCGAACCCAGGATCATCTTCGACTGGCGAAGCTGGTAGCCCTTGTTGGCGGCTACCTCCGCGTCACCCTGTCTCAGCCAGCCGTCGATCCGCTTGATCTGGTGGTACTCCATCGCCGCCAGCGGCGCCGCGGAGAAAAGATACTCCCTGCCGCGATACTGAACGGAGAAATACGCCAACGCGCGGCGATCGGTAATCTCAGCCGGACTCATGCGCCCGGAAGTAGCCTGCGGAACCGGAAGAAAGAGCAGCACAATCGCGATTCCAAGCGTGCCCAGCATGTGCTGCCATTTGGCCCCGGCCATGAACATTACGAAAAATAACGTGGGGAGAAACAACAGGCTCGTGCCAAGATCCGGCTCCTTGAGGATGAGCGCCATCGGAACGAGCGTCAGCAGCAGCGGAACCAGCAGCCCCAGCAGCCTGCGGTAGTTGTCCCGATATCGCAGGTACCACGCCAGGAGGACAACGTAGCTCAGCTTGGCGATTTCCGATGGTTGGACCAGCATTATCTTCAGGTCGATCCATCGGTGCGAATTGCGTATCCTCGGCAGGAAGAACACGAGCACGAGAAGGCAGAGCGTGACAGCAAACAACGGATAGGCGATTTGCCCGATCCGATGATACGGTACGAACGTCACGAGCACGAAGGCGCCCAGGCCCAGACCGCAATAGACGATCTGCCGTTCCATGCGCACCTGCGAGCCTTCGTCGTCCGCTTCGTCCGCCTGTTCGGAGACGCGTATCGCGCTGACGCCGATCACCATGAGCGTGATCATGGCGGCGATGATCGGCCAGCTTGTATATCGAAGATATTTTCGCAGGGTTTCCGGCATCAGCGTATGTATCCGTATTTCAGGCATGCGCGGATCAGCTCCAACGCGATCGGTCCGGCGTTTCGCCCGCCTCCGCCTTCCACGTATTCCACCACGACGGCGAAGGCTATCTGCGGGTTACCGTATGGAGCGAACCCCACGCACCAGGCGGTATCACCGCTGCGCACGATCCGATCGCCCCCGTCGATGCGTCCGTTTCCGTTCGAGTCCACTCGCTGCGGTGGCGTCTGTGCGGTTCCGGTCTTTCCGCAAATGGGAATGCCCACGGACGCCACGCCGCGCCCGTGAAAATATTTGTAGGCCGTTCCACCACGCTCGTCGACGACCTTGTGCATTCCACTATGCACCGCCTCGACCTGCGCGCCCGTAAGGGTCAGCGCCCGGCTGATGCGCTTCGGACCGCCTTCGAGCGACAGGATGGGTGTCATGAACTTCCCACCGCGCGCGATCGCCGCCATCGCGTTGGCGACGTGGAGCGGCGTTACTTCCATCGAACCCTGCCCGATCGCCATCTGTCGGGCGTCACCAGGACGAAAACCGCGACGGGCGGTCCGTCGAAGCCATCTCGCGTTCGGCACGAGAGAGGCGCGTTCTTCCGACAATCCCGTTCCGGGAAGGTCGCTGAACCCGAACAGGTCGAACCACATGCCTAACTGTTGGCTGCCCATCATGTTACCGAGCTTATAGAAGAAGACGTTGCAGCTTCCCTTAAGCGCGTCGACGACGTTTATGTCACCGTGCCCGTTGCGATTCCAGCATCGCCATCGGCCCGGAGTGTCCGCGAACAATCGTCCGGAGCAGTGCAGTTCGGTCTGTCGCGTGATCACGCCCGCGGACAATGCGCCCAGCGCCACGATGGGTTTGACCGTCGATCCGGGGGGATATCGCTTCTGGACGGCGCGGTTCAGCAGCGGGAGGCCGATTTCGTCAGCAAAGAGCGCGGGAAACTCGGCGTAGTAGCGGTTCAGATCGTACGCCGGTTCGCTCACCAGCGCCAGCACCTGCCCTTCCGGAAGCGAAAGGACTACCGCGCTTCCGGTCTGTCCACGGGAGCGGAACACGTCCACCAACGTTTTCTGCAGGCGCATGTCCAGCGTCAGGTGCACGTCCCTGCCGTGCACTGCGGGGGCTTCGTCGAGCACTTTATACCCGCTGCGAACGCGCTTGAGCCTGCGGTATCCGCGAACGCCGCGCAGAATCGGCTCGCACATTTTTTCGATCCCGCTCTTGCCCAGGGTGTCGCCGCCCAGGTAGTTGCTCCGCATCCGCGCGAGCCAGTCGGCCTGACCTTCCCGAATGTTCAACCTCTTCTGCTCCGCGCCGGAGACCTGCCCGGTGAAACCGATTACGTGAGACGCCAGATCACCGTAGGGGTACCACCGCTTCCTGCTGGGCCTGCACTCGGCGCCGACAGTCCCATCCAGAACAAGCTTTTCGTCCAGCCCGCCGACGACGGCATGAAACTGCCTCTGCTCCCGCACGTCCATGCCGACGATTCTGCGAATCGTCGCGACACGCCGGATAATGCGTTTGACCGACTCGTCCAGGTCCACGCCGTTGGCGTCGGCGATGCGACGCGCCAACTCCCACGTGCGCTTGGCGCGGCGTTCGTAGACATTCGCCGCCTCATCGAATGATATGTTCAACTCCCGTGCGATTTGTCGCTTCTGAAGGCGTATCCAGTGCCGATCCCGCGTAAGAAACCCGTAGTGCAGGCAAAAATCGAAGCAGGCCTTGTCGATTGCCAGCGGCCTGGTTCCGGTGCGATCGAAAATACTTCCCCGTTTCGCCGGCAGCAATTCGACATGCTGGAGGCTGCGTTCGAACTGCTCACGGTAGTCCTGCCCTTTGACGCCCTGGAGGTACAGCAGGCGCAGCCCAAGCCCCAGGAACGAAATGACAACGATGGCAAGGAATATTTTGACGCGCCGTTTATACATAGCCTACCTCGACCGCCTCGACCGCCTCGCTCCAGGCGTCAGGAACCAGTGGCGCATCCGTCCAAGGGCGAAACAACCCAGCGGCGTAAGGACGGCTGTATACAAGGCGACCAGCAGCGTCTGGAGGACCATTTCGCCGTACGCGCCCCCGCCAAGGCCTCCGACGCGCATCGCCTGCACCGAAACCCAGAATATGTGCGACAGCGCCACCAGCAGAAACGCCAGGAACGCCTGCGGTAGCGGGCGATCGCGAAAGAACGCTTCCCGCACGCGGTATATCGACGCGGCGCCGAGTGCATAGGCGATGGGCATCGGACCGACGACAGTGGCGCCGCCCGCGCCGCCGCCGGTAGTAAGGTCCATGCAAAGACCGAGGATCCACCCGGCAAGCATCGCGTCGATACCGCTGGAGGCGTGCAGGGCAACGTATACGACGACAATCGCGAGCAGGTCCGGGCCGATCGGGCCCAGAGATGCACTGCGCCACGCGAGCACGCCGCCAACCGTGGTTTGCAGCAGCGTGAGAAGATACGCCAGGATTATGAACGGTATCCATCGCACAGGAACAACCTTCATCGGCTCAGCGGCCAGACTATATACACCTCGCGCAGCGCGTCCAGTTGCGCATATGGGCGAACGCGAAGCGTGACGAACTCCGGATTTTTGGGATTTTCCAGTACCTCGACAACCTCGCCCACCCGCACTTCCATCGGCATGAGGGCGTCGTCGTTGCGTGTAACCAGCTCGTCGCCGACCATGATCTGCTCGCCGGCGGGGACGTCCGAAACGATCAACCCTTCCTTTCCGTCGCCGCGCACGTCGTTCACGTCCACCGGGCGGTTGTTGGCGTCGGTAAGCGGCTGGAGCACCGCGGCGTCTCTCAGTGAGACGAGAATTTTCCTTGGTTTCCTCGGGTCCAGGCGCCGACGCAATCGCCCGCGCATCGCAAAACCCCTGTCGATCACAAGCTGCAAGCGTGCGGTAAACGCACCTGCCTCGATCACCCTGCCGACGAGTGACGTTGCGTTGATCGTCCAGAGCCTCTGCTGAATGGCCTTGCTGCGGTTCGTAAGCAGCTCGAACGTTGTTACGCGCGCTCCTTCGCGCACGCCGCGGGTGCGCCCCGGCGTCACCATGCGGGTTCGCCCGTAAGGAAGCGAGTCCATCCCCACGACGCGCGCGGGTATCAGCTCGCACGGCAGGTCGCCGATAGGTCCGAAACTCCCGCCGTAAAGTTTTTCGAACACGCGCATCGACCGCAGGTGACGCGCGTATTCTTCCGACCTGCTGCGCCAGTAGTTTGTGCGCCGGCGCCAGTATTCAACCTCGTCGTGAAGGGCCCGGACTTCCTCCGGCGAAAGGTCGCGCAGCTGCCGGCCATGCGATTGCGCCTTGAAACGCACGGTAAGCCACATCCCCCCGTCGCCCAGAGGCGCTATAGCCGGTGCGGTAATACCCCTCAGCCATCCCGCAGCGCGCGTACCGACCGCTATCGATGCTATCGAAGCGCCCATGAGAATCACGAGGACTGTTTTTCTGGATGGCGCCATTGGAAGTTTCCTGCCGTCGGCTTACACGCAGGCTCGTTTTACGGTAACGATAATCGCCGCCCCGCAGCAGGACCGCTGGTCGGTGGGGTTCTGCCGGTTGGGGCGACTAGCACGACATCTCCCGGAAGGAATCCGAACCGCTCGCCCGCCGCGGCGCTGATGCGAACCAGCGTGACGGTCTTTCCGTTCAGAACGCCTCGCTCGGTGATCATATCTTCGCGGTTGACCGGCTGAACGGCCATGAATTTCTGCGCCAGCATCATCTGCTGCATTCCGGCCTGCATTCCCTTCCGATCCCGCAGCAGAGAGACGACCTGCTCCTGCGCACTGATACGGTTGGTTCGCTCGCGAATCCACAGCACCGCGAGCAGTGCGACAATCAGAACAAGCAGCCCACCCACCAGCGCCAGGTAGCGCGTGTCGGCGCCGCGCGAAGTCCGATTTTTTTCTGCATGTATTTCATTCATTTCGTCCGTCCTCTCGGAAATTCGCCGAGCGTGTGCGCGATAAGCGCATTCGAGTCCGGTTCCAGGTGGGCGCGGAGCCTCGGTAGCGGGCGCCTCGAGTAGTAGTGCGCCAGTCCGCGATGAATCGCCAAATTCGCCAGCCGGTTGTGCTTTTTGAGCGGCAAGATGCGAAGGCGGCGAAACGCCGCCGAAAGCTACTGGAAAAAAAGTTCCGCGATCGACCAGGGCTTGTCCCCCGGCGAAACGACCTGGAACCTCACGTATCGCGCCAGGACAAAATGCGGCAGCAGGATCGCCGTAACGCGGCGCTTGCCCGAAACGGTGTGGCGATGCGTGAATTCCTTCCCGTCATCGCTCGTGTAAACGGCGATACGCCGGGCGAAACCATACTGGTTCCTGCCATGGTCGATAACCGCGAGGTTGAAGAGGCACTGCTTGCCCAGGTCGACCGTCAGCCAGGCTGGGTTCACTCCTTCCACGTTGACCGCTGCGGTCGCAAGATTACCGTCTATCGCCTTGTCGGGTTCATTGATATTTCCGGTAACTTTCCACGTCTCGCGGGGCGTCAGCTTGCCAACAAGCGATCCACCTTCCTCGGTGTCATATATCCCCGAATCGATGCACCCGCCAATCAGGAACACGCCAATCGTGACGGCAAGCGACGCCGCACGGTGAATTCCGCCTGTCGGTTTCATGTTCAAAATCGTCCCTGCCGCGTGAACGCGCATTACTCGTTACCTTATATCCTTACTCATGCGGCATTTTACACTCACCATCGCCTGTCGGGAAAGACCTTAATTGCACCGCAAACCATGTGTCCCGCCGACAGGCCGCTCCATCTCTTTATAGACACGCATGTTACGCCGACAGAAACCTGCGACGGGAACGCGCCCAATAATACCGACGGACACGTATTGAAAGGGCAGGGACGATGAAATCTTCCCTCCGGCCTGCGCGGCAAAGGCGAAAGCACGGACGTCGAGCTCACGAAAATATCGTACCGCGAGAGGCGCTGCGCAGCGGAAAGGCGTTCCGCGTACCGCCCAGCCAGGCACGTCCGAAACGCGTCTTCATCAACTGCCACTATTGCGGGTACAGCCCGGAGAGCATCCCGGAGGGCGGCATATGCCCAAAGTGCGGAGGGCACAGTTGGGAGCGTTTCGCGCTTCCCACGCCGCTGCTGCCCAGGAACGCTCGATAACCTCTGCGACCCGACGCCCTGCCTGACGCTTCTGGGACGACCTCTGCCGTCCTGGCGGATGCAGGCGGCAGGATTGTTGCGGATCAGGCGCGGATTGTTCTAACATACGCCCATGATCCCTGCCGTCACAAACAGCAGTTTAATCACCATCGTTCTCGCGCTGGCGTGCATGCACATAATCCTGTGTAACCGTGTCCGCGTAATCGCCGTCCGGATGGGACTCCCGGCGGCCAAGTGGTTCATCCTGTCGCTCCTGCTCACGCCGATACCGGCGATGATTGTGTTCTGGTGGTATAACGTGCAGGGAATCCGCCGACGGCAGCGCGGCAGGTTCCGGCACCTGCTCAGCTGTGAAACGTCTGTGAGCGGCGAAGAAAACGCCCCGCGGCGATGCCCCAACTGCGGAGAGTTGATCGTTTCGGACGAAGGACGCCACGGAGGCGCCTTGCCCACCTGTCCCCATTGCGGGCTGGGCCTTGACGAGGACACCGTCGCATGAAAGCAATTATCCTTGGTGTAGGCAACGAGCTGATTTCCGGTCAGACGGTGGACACCAACAGTGCGTATCTGTCGCGCGAGCTGGGGCGGCGCGGTATCGAGACGCTTCGCCACGAAACCGTCGGTGACGAGACGGCCGCTATCGCCGGAGCACTTTCGCGGGCGGCAGCGGAAGCGGAAATCGTGCTGGTAACGGGCGGCCTGGGACCGACCGCCGACGACGTTACGCGCTACGGACTTGCCTCCGTGATGGGCGCAGAACTTCAGCTCGACGGGCAATGCCTGCGAGAGATCGAGGATTTCTTCCAGCGGCGAGGCAAAAAAATGGTCCTCGCCAATCGCGTGCAGGCGATGATCCCACGCGGCGCCGAACCGATGGCCAACGCGGCCGGGACGGCGCCGGGAATAGTTGCGACGCTCGATGGCGCCGAGGTATTCGTAATGCCCGGCGTGCCGTATGAAATGCGGGACATGTTCGAAAGCTCCGTCCTGCCGCGACTGCCCGCGGGGGACGGCGTGATAGTGCACCATATTGTACACACGTTCGGAATGGGCGAATCGGACGTCGGTGAAAGAATCGAAGACCTGATGCGCGCCGAAGGCGAGGTGACGATCGGAACGACGGTTTCGGAGGGGATGGTTTCGGTGCGGATAATCGCGTCGGCCGAAACAATCGAGGTGGCGGACCGCCAGGTGGACGACGCCGTTCGCAAAATACGCAGCCGTCTTGGCGAAGTGGTCGTCTCGGAAGGCGACGAGACGATGGGCGAGGTTATCGGTAAAAGTCTGAAGGACCGCCGGGAGACACTCGCCACCGCGGAGAGTTGCACGGGCGGAATGATAGGCGAGATGATCACGGCAGTGCCCGGTTCCAGCGAATACTACCTCGGCGGCGCGATCACATACGCCAACGAAGTCAAACTGCAAATGCTGGGCGTGGAGAAAACCGACCTGGAGGCTCACGGAGCCGTCAGCGAGCAGGTGGCTGCGGCGATGGCGCGCGGGTGCCGGGAAAGGTTCGGCAGCGACTGGGCGATCGGCGTTACCGGAATTGCCGGGCCGACCGGTCAAAGCCCGGATAAACCGCTGGGGCTTGTGTATATCGCCCTTGCCGGAGAAGGAACAACGGACGTGCATCGCCACGTTTTTGGGGGTTCGCGCGAGATAGTTCGGCGGCGGGCTGCACTCTCTGCATTGAACCACCTTCGCCTTGCGATGCTGTGAGCAATTTTCACCGCCGAGAGCGATGAAATCGCGGAGATTAGAACACTTTATTGATGTTCGTATTGTGAATGTAATCTCCGGTTTGTCTTTAGAGCTGACGCGATGATCGCAACTGCCTTTGGCAGGTTGCATTGGCAAGACGAAGATCAATAAGTTAGATGTAGCGGTTTGACCGTCGGCGAGGACAAGGCCGCCAAGGAGTCCGAAGCAGGCGTCGCAGCCAAGCCCCATCGTCCAGAGGCCTGCTTTCCTTCCACCTGCCTGTTTTACCACACAGTATGGCTACGCCATTTTTTCAACATATCCCAAATTGCCGATTACAGAAAAAAACTTGCGACGCCAATAAAATTCCTTGACCTATTACCAGAACCCCTATATTATGCGTATAATAATTCAATGTGATTGCGTCCTTTCCGAGTGGAAACAACCGGGCGGGCGAAAGAAGCCCGGCACGAACGAAAGACAGGAGGCGAAAAATGAGATAATGGTAAGCCGGCAACGGGATCGGCAGGTGAAACGCTTTCCGATTCCTCCTCGGAGGTGGTGGCGCCGTCAGACAGGCGTCGGAGTACCGCGGTATCAGTTTCTTCCCTGCGTCTGATCAGGGACATCAAACCAAATTAGAGAGGAATCAATCATGACGCTGACAAAAAAAATGCCCTTCGCCGTCATAGCAACATTAGCTCTTCTGGCCGTCCACGCCAACGCAGCCATGCTGCTGCACTCGTTTGAGGACAGCACCGACAACTGGTACACCCTCGCAGCGGGAGGCGTTCTCACCCCGGACAATGGCGCGCCGGCAGCGGCCATCACAGATGGGTCTTATGCCCTGGAAATCACCCATACCGATCCGGCCCCCGGGCAAGTCAGCCTCATGCGGATCGATAACAGCGTGGACTCCGCCTGGTTTGCGGCATTGCAAGACCCCACCAACACCACGATGACGGTCGATATGTTCGTGCCGGCCTCAGCCATCCCCGGTGGTTGGTCGAAGGTCAGCATGGTGCTTCAAGGCGGGGGCATTACCCAAACGATTGCTGAGTTCGAGTTGACCAAGCAGGTTGACAACGCTGTTACGCTGGAGATGGACCTGAGCGCCATTGCCGGCCTGTCGAGCGCGTCGTGGGCCCAGGTTACGCTGACGATAAACGGTGGTAGTGGGCAAACGCTCTCCCCGGTGTACGTGGACAACTACCAGATCGTTCCGGAACCGGCCAGTCTGACGCTGATCGGACTTGGCGGGCTGGTTGGCATACTGCGTCGGCGCCGGCGGCGATAGAATCGTCCCGGTCCGTCGTTCCGCTTACGAATTTATCCGAGACACTCCCCCGCAAGAGGGAGGCGCCCTCCGCGGGCCTGCGTGTTGCAGCAGGCGGCAGGACGCGGGCACTGCGGATGCAGTTCGATAATACGATCATGGCCAAGCTGTCCAAGCCAATCCGAAACGTAACAGTGCGTGATGTCGCAATGCGCGCAGGCTGCTCCCCCGCGGTGGTGTCCATGATCATCAATCGGGCGCGCAGCAGTTCCGGCGCCAGCCTGGAGATAGTGGAGCGCGTCCGCAGAGCGGCGCAAGAGTTGAACTACAGGCCCCACTTCGCCGGCAGGAGTCTGGCTCGGGGGTCCACGCAGACCATCGGCGTGTACGTACCTCACTCTCCCCACGCGGGTCTGGGCTTCGAGTATGAAGGATGGGTGCTTCGGGGGTTCGAAACAGCTTGCCGGGCGCGCCAGTTCGACATGCTTGTCATCGGCGTCGCGGGCGATCTGCCCCCGCGGCGCTGCTTCGATAAGTTCAGCGAGCGGCGAATCGACGGGCTTCTGTTGTTGCATGTCTCGCACAAGACCCCGTGGGTGGGCGATCTGGTCGGTGCCCACCCGAATATTGTGGCGATCAACTATTACGGCAGCGGTTCGCCGACGAATCTGTCAACCGTCAACTACGACAACGAAAAGGCGACAAGACTGGCGGTTGAGCATCTTGTCGAGCTGGGGCATCGGCGTATCGGCTACCTGGGCCCGTGCTGGGAGGGCGCCAGCCTCGAGGCCGCCGCTCGCATGGCCGGCTACCGTCAGACGATGGCGGCTGCCGGACTCCATATCGATCCACGGTGGATCGTGGATTATTCTTCCGTGGGTCATGCCTGTCGCGCAGACGATCCGAACCGGATGGACCGCTCCGCCCTGCTGGGCGCCGAGCGGTTGCTTCAACTTCACGATGACCGACCCTCGGCGATCGTCACCTACAACGACCAGATGGCCGTGATCATCGCCATGGAGTTATCGAGCCAGGGCATCCAACCCGGCAAGCACATCAGCATCGTCGGCATTGACGACGCCTATGTGGGGCGAGTGTTACGTCCCCGGTTGACTACCATTCGCCAGCCCTTGATAGCGATGGGCGAAAAGGCTGCGGAAATCGTGATCGATTCAGCCGTCAAACGCCACGACAAACGCGACTACGACGAGGAAGAACACGAACCGGTCCGATATATCGCCGAGCCCGAGTTGATCATCCGCGGCAGCACGGCCCCGTTTTCCCGGTTGGCGCCATGAATCGCGCGGATTAATTCGGCAAGGCTCCGAAAGCTCACGGTCCAGGAGCCACCATTGCGACAACAGGAGCAACAACCATACCCCGATTGATACAGAAGAACGGTTTTACACTGATCGAATTGCTGGTGGTAATCGCGGTTATTTCGCTTCTCATCTCGATCCTGGTGCCGACATTGAACTCGGCCCGCGACCTGGCCAAGACGGTCGTCTGCCTCTCCACGCTCAGAAGGTTCGGGACCGCCGACACCATACACCATACGGAGAACGATGGCTGGCACTTTCCGATCGCGTCGTTTGTGGATAATGGGTTCAATACACCCAAGGACGGCACGGTGATGGTGCTCTGGTTCAACACCACGGATTTCCGAGAAGCCATGGGCTGGTCCACCGACCCGAGCCTTTTCGGCAGCAAGTGGATCACCGCCCCGAAGGAGGCCATTTGCCCGAAGGCCAGCCTTGCTCTCAGTAATTCATACAAGACCTATCGCCGGATGGATTACAGCTACGGCATGAACATCCAGCGCCACAACGAAAGGCCGATCCCCCCCTACCCCGACCACTACTACATGCCCACAAATCTGACCCAGCCGGCGGATCGACTCGCCGTGCTTCAGGGACGGAATTTCAGCAGCTTCCGCGAGAGCGATATCCAGCACCCGGCTCAGAAGCTGGAATTCGCCGACAGTCTGGAGGGGAATTTAACTAAGTATCACTCCAACCTGTATCAGGGCGAACAGCGGACCTTCCCTAACATGACCGCCTACCGCCACGGCGGCAAGGTCAACATTTTGTTCTTCGACGGGCACGCCGACACAACGCCACGGGCGGATGTGGATGCCGGAGGCACCTGGGGCGTTCCACATGAAATATGGGATGTTCTCGATTAAGCCGGACCTTCAGGCACTCCGCGGACCTTTCGAGCAGGAGTATCGGAAGCAGCCTGATTTTGGTTCTTCGCCCGGCATCGTCTCATAAGTTTCGTCCCGCCTGATCTCATCTCGTAACGTCCTGTTTCGTGACGCCTGGTAGCGCGGCGTTCCGGACGGTTCAGAAGCCGTACCGCAGTGCGGCGTAAATGTTGCTGTTGCGTCCAAACTGGCCGAAAAAAGTATGGTTGTCCGCGCCGAAGAAAACGTTCCCTCCGATTTCCGCCGTCCAGTGATCGTCGATCTTGTACCGGACGTTGGGCCGGATGTACGCGTCGCCGTCGGTCGGACTATAGAACGCGAAAAGCGATAGGGTCAGGTCCTGGTTCATCAGAAGCTTCGTTATTCGCAACGTGATCATGTGACGGGCGTGGTCCTTTGCCATCATCCCGGCAGGCAGGTTTCGCCGGTACTGGCCGTAATCCGTCATCAACTCGACGTAATACTGAACGCCCAGTTTCAGATCCTTGGCGATCCGCGGCAGATCCCGCTCGTATCCGAGAAGCATGCGAACCTGTCCGTTGTCGATGAACGGATTGTCACCGTCGGCGTCCTGCCTGGAATCGTAGTAGCCCGCTTCGACGTTGGCTATTCCACCGGCGAACTGTCCGCGTGCGCTGGCGCCGTAGACGCCAAGACGCGGAAACGTCGCGCGGGAACGGGCGGGATCGAAACCGGCTGGGCTTTTCCAATAGCCCCAGTATCCGTAGGCGGCCAGCTCATATCCGCGAATGTTTTTCGAGACGCGCACCGCCCACTCACTGTCGTTGAACCAGCCGGACGGTTCGTCCGCGTCGACGACGGCGTCCTGTCCGACCCGGCGCCCGAGCGTATTGCTCCAATAGGAGATTCTCCGCCCGCGGATATAGCGGTCCGGGTCGAATCGCGGCGTGAAAACCACGTCGACGTTCGCCCAGTCGGTGAAAAAACTGAACTTCGCCGCGTCCGAGGGCGCTTTGAGGTACTCCATGTCTCGGCCTATGAAAAACGCCTGCCAGTCTTTCGGGAACAGGTCGTTGATAAAAACCAAATCGCCCGTTCCCCAGGTCAATATCTGCCGTCCTACCTTGACGTCCATAAACTTCAGCGGCGAGAAGGCTATGTACACTTCGCGCAGGTCAAGCCAACCCTGCCCACTGCCCAGGTTTATCGAGTGATGGTCCAGGACCGGATCGTAGACAAAATCGGCGGTGACCTTCGCTGTCAGTCCGTCGAACGCCTTTTGCATTTCAAGCTGAAGGCGCGTCTCGCCGAGCGATGCGTCCTTCTCGTGCCGGTCGCTCTGCGGCCGGATGCCGCCGCGAACTTCCCAGAAGCCCGCAAGGTCCAGCCAGTTGACCAGCTTCCCGTCTTCGGGAGCCGTTTCCGGTTTTTCGGTGGCGGGTTCTTCCCCAAGCCCAGAAGGAAGCGACGGTCCTTCTTCCAGGCCACCCGGCAGCGCCGGACCCTGCCCGCCGGGTCCGCTCGCCGGTTGCGTTGCGGATTCCTCGTTCAGACCGGCGGGAAGGGAGGGTTGGGCCGCATGGATCGGAGCGCACAGCCATACCGTCGAAAGAATAAAGGCTGAAACGATCGTCGGAATAATTCTTGACACGAAGGTCATTTCAAAAAATTGTCGGTTGCATTGCGGCTGCGAAAGCTATTTCAAAAACTTCATCGGCGGATTGCGCAGGTAGCGCTCGGTGAAAACGTCTTCGGGAATACCGGAGTTATATTTGACGTCGTCATACTCCAGCAGCGTGTAGCTGCCGTCGCGCAGGTCGGTCATCTGCGATTTGACCACAGTCGGATACCCGTCGATCTTTTTCACAGCCAGCGCGTTGAAACGGCGATACTCCTTGCCGTTCCTGTCGTAGTAGCTTGTCTGGACGACCACGAACGTCTTGCGGTGGATCCACATCTTGAAGTAGGCGAACTCGACGCTCCCGGAGTCCTTCGGCGTATTCTTCAGAACGTAGTACGTCTTGTTGCTTTCCTTGTCCAGCAGCTCGTGGGTGTCGAGATTAACATTTCGCCCGGAGACGTCCTCGTAGAAGAAGTGCGAGCCAACGAAGCTCGTCCGCTTGTCGCTGCCGGCGATGCGGCGGACCAGGTCCAGCCCCGGCAGGTACAGCCAGCGGTCGTCGTCGCGGTCCAGGTGCTTGTGCACGAGGAAGGACATCTTGTTGACGTCCGCGGGCTGGCGGAAATAGACGTAAAACTTCTGCTCGCCCGTATTGGCCCGGTCACGTTTGAGAACCTCAGCCGGCGTGGTCGGCTTGGGCTTGCCCTTGTCCTTCGGGTTCGGCAGGTCGTAGCGAAGGATGGTGAACACGCGCTTCCGCTTATTTTTCCCGGCGTCGATGATCGTCATTCTCACGTCGGCCCGTCCGTCGGCGCCCTGGTAATAGGCGGTGTAGTTTGTCCGATCGACGATCTCACTTACAGAGAGGGATTTATCCTTTTCCGCCTTTTCTGCTTCTGCCGGGGCGGTTTCGCCCGCGTGTATCGCCGCGACGGAAGCCGTGCAGAACAGAAGGATCGCGATAATTTTCCTGTCGATCTTCATTTTGAGACTCCTTCGCGGTTTCCCGCGGAATCATGCGTGCAGGCCTGCCGGTTCGACAGCAGCCGGCATCCGACAGCCGAGACTGCAACAACGATCACGGCGACGATCCACATCACATTCCCCCCGAGCGGGATATACATATGCAGATTCACCATGATCAGCGCAAACAGCGCCGCCGCTGATATTATGCACGTCACACAGCTGCAGGTTACACCCGTTTTCCCTTTCGGATTGAACAGGGGTTTCTCGATCAGGCGGATCATCGCCGGAAGCAGAAGCAGCGTTCCCACTCCGCTGGTCAGCAGAATGATCGCCAGCAGCGCACCGACCGTCTGATATGGAACCAGCGGCGCCAGCAGAAGCGGAAGGAACCCTGCCGCTATCACGATGATGTTCCTCATAATCGCCCTGGCCGGTTCACCGAATACCGCGCCGGAGGTTTTTTCCCACGATCCGTACTTCCGCTGCATCGCCCGCGCACGCGCCAAAAAGTGAATGGCGAAGTCCACCGCGAGTCCGAGCGTCAGGCTGCTGAGCACCGCGACCGGCATATCATAATCTTTCCCGATAAGCCCGATAGCGCCGTAGATCGCCCCGATCGTCACGGTAAGCGGGATCATGCTGAGCAGGCCCCACAGCGCGGATCGGAACAGGATCGTCATCAGCAGGAACACCACCAGAAAACTGCCCGCGAACGCATTGAACATGCCCCAGACCATCCTCGCCTGCCATTCAATGTTGATATACGTCAGTCCGAACCAGTTGACTTCCATAGGGACCGGCGGAGGCGTTTGTCGCATGAACTTCTCCAGGTTCCGGACGATCCTGCTCATGTTGCGATTATCGCCGCTGGTCAATTGCAGCCAGATGCTCGTCGTTCGGTAATCCTTCGTTGCGAAGTGCCACAGGTCGTCTTTGCGATGGCTGGACTGGAACTGCACGAGCATTTGCCCCACTGCCGATTTCGACGCGGGAATACGATAGTCCTCCTGCTTTCCGGAGACGAAATCGCGCCGCACCGTTCGGACGATATCCGCCAGCGAGTTGGTTTTTCCGACGGTGCCGCCGCTTTTGAAATGGTTCTGGATTTGGATTATGTATTCGAGCACGTCGGGGCGTTTGAATATTTCGCCGTCCTGAACCTGCTCGGATATGAAAAGCCCTGCCGACCGCCAGGCGCTTTTGACGAGCTGGTCCTGCTTTGCGGGCGTGGGAACGGTCGGACCTTCACCGGACACATCGAGTCCGCCCGGAAGCGCCGGAGGTCCGCTTTCGATCGGTGCAGCCGATGGTTCGCCGACCTGGCCTTGCTTCCGCTCTATCGTCTCGGCCAGCGATTTCAGCACCTCGCTTGGGATTTTCGCCTTGCGAACCAGCGTCCGGGCCGAGTTTGCAAGCTCCTCGAACACCCGCGTTACCGCGGGATTTTCGCCCTTGAGCGTCTCGGCGCGTTCCGATACCGCCGAGGCGAACTGCTTTACGAACTGCTCCCGCTGCTGATCGTTTCGGAACTCCTTTTCGGGCACTCGCAGCGCCAGGTAGGCCATGTACGTCCCGCCGAAATGGTCGTTCAGTACGCGATCGGCGACGCGGATCGGATGCGACGGCGCAAACCACTTGACGGGATTATCGTTGACGTTGATCCTGCTGATACCCCATCCGGCGATAACGAGCACGACCATCGTTATCGCGAGAATGGGCTTGGCCCTTCGGTACGTCATCGAGCCTGTCCATCGCAGGAACTTCGTGAGCATCGTTTCGTGCGCGTGCCTGCCTTCGCGATGGACCGCCCCGAAATTCTCCAGCTTTCGCGGAGAGATGAACATTATGTACGCGGGGATGAACGTTACCGTGAGCAGCCAGGCTACCATGATCCCCATGGCTACGAACATTCCGAATACCTGCACGGGTGGAATCGGCGTAAGCGCAAGCGATGCGAAACCCGCGGCACTGGTCAGCGACGTGTAGAGCATCGGCATGAACAGATCATCCATGACGGTGCGGATGGTCTTCTTGCGATCGCGCGTGAGCTGGTACTTCTCGAAAAATTCACTGATGATGTGAATGCTGTCCAGCACGGCGATCGGCATGATGAAAATCGGTATCATGCTGCTCATGATATGGACGGGGAAACCCGCGATGATCAACGCGCCCATCGTCAAGATCACCGATACCATCGCTACGATCATCGGCGAGATGACGAGCAGAAGTTTGCGGAAGAAAGCCAGCATCAGCACGAAGATCACGAGCATCGCCGCCGGTGCGGATATCGCCATCTGTATGAACATCTCGACGCCGAAGGTGTCCTCCGCGACGGGCAGTCCGGTGATGTAAAATTTTTCCGGTCCGCCCAGTTCGTCCGCTTTTTTGCGGATGCGCAAGTATATCTTGTGGCTGAGGTCTTTGCGGGTCAGCGGCAGGTAGATTGCGACGGCTTTGCCTTCCCTGCCCGGCTTGTCGGAAACCACCGTCCCGTCGAGGAACGGCACACGACGGGCGTTTTGTCCGATTTTCAGCGCCTCCTGTTCGGTCTGCGGCGGCTGACGCATCAGCCAGGAAAATTTCACCCCGGCCGAGGACGGTTCGATATTGTCCACCGTGGATAGCGCGATAATGTCCTTGACGATTACGCCCTGTCCCTCCGGCTCGCCGATTACCGCCCCGCGAAGGGTCTTGGCGTAGGCGGTAAGGGCGTGGACTTTCTTCAGCGACGCGGGGTTGAACATGCCGTTGGGGTTCTCGTCGTTGACCACGCCGATAACGACCATGTCGTGCAGGTCGAGCGTTTTCTTCATCTCGTCGTGGAACACGCGAACCGGCTCATCGGGCGAGAGCATGTTCTCCGGATCGGTATCGACCCGGATACGGTGCATCTTCCGGAGCACCGGCTGGAGCTGGGCGATTACGGGCCAGTCCGCAGGCAGAGAGGGCAGCGCCGCCGCCAGTGCGATAACGACTGCCACGCCGATCATCAGCCAGGTTACGACGGCTGGGCGATCGAGCGAATTGTTGATCAGTCGTGAACCTTTTGACATGTTCATTTACCTCCGCGCGTTTTTTGAAAACCTTTTCCGGAACAGGTTCTTCGCAAACAGGTAAGCAGTGCGGGCAACTGCTCGCTGGCGATCTGGTAGTATACAACCCGCCCCTGGCGTCGACTGTCCAGCAAGCCCCGCCCCTTGAGCAGCCGCAAATGCTCACATGCCTGGTGGGCCGGCAGGGAGCACATCTCCGCGATCTCGTGGACGGGAAATTCGCCCTGCATGAGAATGTCCACGATACGCAGCCTGACCGGATGGGCCATGACCTTCAGGCACTCCGCGGACCTTTCGAGAAGGAGTATCGGAAGCAGCCTGATTTTGGTTCTTCGCCCGGCCATCGTCTTCAAAAGTTTCGTCCCGCCTGATCTCATCTTCGTAACGTCCTGTTTCGTGACGCCCGGTAACGCGACGTTCCGTTTTGTGGCGCCATGCTGCCCGACCGCCCGACTGCCCGACCGCCCGACCGCCCGACCGCCCGACTGCCCGACTGCCCGATACTATACATCGAACAATTACGACCTTTCAAGTGTTCGATTTATTTTTTTTGAAAAAACCGGAGAGAGAAAAACGGCGTGGATACGGCGGGTTGCCCTATTCGGACGATTTACGAACGAACAGCTTCGGCCTGACGGTGGCGGATTCGACCTTTTTCCCGTCGATCAGATCCATCAGCATACGCACCGCAAGGTCCCCTTGTTCGCGGTAGTCCTGCGAGACTGAACTGAGCGGGATTACCGTGAATCCGCAGTAGGGTGAGTTGTCGCAGCCGACGATCCTGACCTGCTGGGGGATGCGAACCCCGCGGAAATGCAGGATGTTAAGCGCAGCCATCGCCTGCTCGTCCGACTGGGTGAAAATCCCGTCGAACTCGACGCCCCGTTCGATCAGGTCCCCAATCCCCTTTTCGCCGAATTGATATAAGTAGCTGGTTCCGTCCTCCGGGCCGCTGCTTTGGCGTTCATAGACGAGTTGGGGATCGTAGTCCAGACCGCCGTTTTCCAAGGCCGCCTTGTACCCCTCGAAACGCTCGTTTATGACCTTCAGATGCGCGATCCGCCTGCATCCCTGTCGGATCAGGTGTTCCGTAGCCACAAAGCCTATCGCGACCTGGTCTATTACGACGTTCGGCAGGGATTCGTGAAGCTGCTCCTGGTTGACGGTAACAACCGGAATGCCCATTTCCCGGATTTCCAGCAGGTCTTTGACCAATTCCGGATGCGCGACGCCCGCAACGATAAGACCGTCCACCATTCCGCGGTTGATATTGACAGCCTGATCGCGGAATTGCTCCGCGTCTTCGAAGAAGTTGAGTATCTGTTTCTGATGCATTTCGCCGGCGGCGCCGCTGATTCCGGTAATGAAATTTTCAGTCAGTCCGCTGCTGGCGAGTCCCAGCTTATGGATGAACAGCCCGAACGCGCTGTGCCTGCCGTGGCGAAGACCTGCCGCGGAGTAGTTCTTGCGATACCCCAGCTTCTTGGCGGTCTTGCGGATGCGCGTTACCAACTCGGGCCTCGCCGCCGTCGTGCCCATCCTGTCGTTGAGGACCTTAGACACGAGTGACAGGGAGACGTTCAACGCCTTCGCGATGTCCTTCATCTGAACCATAGTAGTACCCGTAGCCGGTATCCGGTGGTCAGTAGCCAGTGGTCAACCGACAACGGACTACCGGTTACCGGCTACTGTTTTCTCATTCTGTGCGTCCCATGTATCCCTGCAAATGGTTGAATTACTGATGATAACACGTTTTCTCCCATGCGCCAATTACCTGGAAACAGGCATCAGGCAACAGGGATCAGGCAGCAGGCAACAGGGAGCAGTTTGCCCTCCGAAGTCGGAGCCGTGGACTATCTGTGGATTTTTTTCCCGGAACCCGAAATTCAGGGTTGACAGATACGAAAAGTGTGATATGATAAGGAGCATCAACCGGTTGATGGGCTTGATCAAACGGTTGCGGACTTCAACGGAGATGAGATGAGGACGGCAGCCTCTATCACTATCGGTTCCGCCAATTCAGGAACGCATTCGTTTCGGAAATAACTTCTTTAACGTGATACTCTAACAGAGGAGGCTTGTTGGACGCGTCAGGTTTCGTCGTTTCAGGCACAATTCTGGTATTATGGTATTCGAGGAACTTTTTTTCAGGCTTAATTAAAGGAGAGCAGAGATGATGAAGAAAGCACTTTTGAGTATGGCAGTTCTGGCGATGGTCGCAGGGACGAGTTTCGGAGCGCTCGCCAATGAGGTCCGGCTGGACGTCTCCGGTGCGATGAACTTCGACGCCATCGGTACGCAGGCCGAAGTGGATCAGGCCAATACCCACACGGGCGTCAACCATCGGCTGACAGATATTTTCGCTCAGGCGGGTTCGCCGACGTCCTACCAGGGTACCGATCACAACTTCGCCAACCAGTACACTGCCCTGGCCTACTGGCAGAACGTCAGCACAGGCGAGGGAGTTGGTTCTACCGTTACGACGCCGTATGGAACCTACGACCTTGCCGCCGGCGCCACGGCTGCGAATATCTCCAACGAGATCGGAACCGCCAACGCCGCACGCCTGGGCACCCAACGCGGCAAGACTGATGCATATGCCGAAGGCGTTACCACGCTGTCGATAGACTTCTCCGCAGGCCAGCAGGGACAGTATAACACCATCAACCTGCTGTTCAGCGGCGAGCAGACGGCTGCGGACATCAGCGGTTACGCCCGGAAGAGCGCATGGGTGAAGGTAACGGCCAGGTATGCCGACAGCAGCAGCGAGTTGGTCTGGACTTCCCCGCGCGCCGATGTGTTCGAAGGCGGTAACGCCTACGGCGACGATAGGGACAATATTGCCGGTGGGTTGCCCTCCCCCGTGGGCTATGTGAGCGGTGGCAGCGCCCTCGAACAAGCCTACAAGGACACCTTCAACCAGGTCGCCGTCACAACCATGTACCTCGCAAACGGCGGCGGCGATCCCGACCGTTACAGTTATGGCCGGGCTGTCAGTGGCGGTGGTTCCTGGTACATGTATGATATTGCCGGCGGAATCGCAGTGGACCCGACCAAGACCCTCGTGGGCCTGGACGTTACCGTTGATAACGGCCCGAACCTCTGGGTCACGGGTTACCCCGAAGGCGAAGAAGTCAACATCTACGGCGTTACGGGTGATCTGGTCCCCGAGCCGGCGACGATGAGCCTGCTGGCGATCGGTGGTATCGGAATGCTTCTTCGCAAGAAGCGCCGGTAAAAAAACAGTAGGGTGGGCAACTCGTTTGCCCACGTAAAAACGTCGCAAAAAACAAAAAGATTTCTCTCCTTGTTGATTGCGGCTATCGAGCCGGGCCGGTCCGAAAGGATCGGCCCGGTTTTTTTGACCCGGCCTGGATACAGGTGATGAAGGAGATAAAAAAATATTTCGGCTTTCGTTTCGCGACGCCGGACCGGGCCAGCCGTCCGCATAGTCAGCCCTGACGTCCAAAGGCAGGCTGTCTTTTGGCAAACTGCCTTTGGCGCCTGGAGTTTTTCGCGGTCAAAGGTTCGAAATGGCGTTGGGGTCCGAAAGCAACGAGTCTCACGCCTCCTACGGATCGACCTTGTATCCCAAATCGCGCAGCGACTTTCGCACCCGCGGGATCGTGCGGGCCGCGTTCCACCAATAGATGCGGTTGAGCACTTCGAGCGGCAGTTCGAGGCCCGGTATCTTCTGTTTCTTCTTCCATGCGAAGAACCCCCTCTCGAATTGCCCCCGCTCCTGCAGCACGCGGTAGCTGTTCTCGAGGCGCTCCTTCGTCGAGTAGTCGGGATTGCCGTCGGTGCCGTAGAGCAGGCGGTCCTGGTACTTGAGGATGAACGCCCGCAGTTTCTCGGTCGTGGGGTCCGGGCTGTTCCACCACTGGTATACCGAGCTCAGGTCCACATACAGATTCGGATAGCGATCGAAGTACTGACTCAGCGCGTCGAGATCCTTATCCTTGTTCATCAACCAGAAGCCGTGGGCCATGATGAACGTCGTCTTCGGACACGCCTCGATGACTTTGAGCGCCTCATCGATGCGCGCCTGTCGGTCTGGTTTCAACCACTGCCCCTCCGGCGGATCGGCAATGTGGAAGCCGAGCACCGGCAGTCCCAACTTGCCCTGTTGACGGAACTTCGCGATATTGGCTTCGCTGCCGACGCCGCGAAAGTAGCGACTGTGGACCTTGAGACCCGCACAACCGGCCTTGGCGAACGCGTCGAGATCCGCCGCGGACCACCACAGTTCGTCCTTGGTCTTGTAGCTGCCGGGTGCGATCAGGATGCGCCCCTTCCACGTCTTGTGGATCTCGTCGGCCTGCTTGACAAACTCGCGACTGCCGGAGAGGTTGACGGATATCGTGATGCCCGCTTCGTCCATCGTCTTCACCATAGTGGCGATCCCATCCATCTTGCGGATGTGCATGTGGGCGTCGACGCGGGGCATCTCCTTGAGGCCGTACAGCTTGGGGAGCGGTGCGAGGCCGGTCGGCATCGTGTCCGTCGCCTTCCCGTCCGGTTCCGCCGCACCCAACCCCCATACCCCCAGACCGGCTAGAGAGACACCCATCCCCAGCCACAACACAACACGCATTCGTCCTGTCTGTCGCATCTTTTCACCTTTCACGGTTGCTGTCCTTCGTAGAGTCGATATCGAATCCGCCACAATCGCCCCTTTGCCGAGATCATTCAGCCTTCTTCGTTTTCGGCGCCAGGGGCAGGAATATGTAGACTGTCGGGCGTTTATCGAGCGCCCGTCGGAGCAGTGACACAAGCGCCGCGTATGTCATCTCCCGCGGGGCGTAAACGACGATCGCGCGCCCTCGCCGCCTGTCATCTTTCTTGTCGATCAGGGCGGCTAGATGATCGCTGTTGCGAATCGAGTAGCGTTTTTCGCTGAGCTTGGGCGCAGCGCCTTGCTTCCAATCCTCCTGAATCTCGATCAAAGTCGCGTCGATCTTTCCGCTATCTTCGGTAAGGTGCAGTTCCCACGGCTGGAACACGCGCCGCTTGCGATCGCGTAAGATCTTCGGAGGCAGGAACGCCTCGAAGAAGAGTTGACCTTGGAGCGGGGGTTCGATGCGTATGCCCTTGACCGACTGGACCGCAGCCAGCAGCGTGCATAGTTGCCGGATGGCCTGGAGACTGAGCCGAGGACCGAAACGGACCGAAACGAATGGATCCTGCCCGCTTTTGAGTACCCGGGTGAACTCCGCCAGGGCGCTTGCAAGGCTATCGCCCTTGCTGATCCCGGCGCCGTCGGAATCGGCGACGGAGAAGGCGACGTCCTTGAGGCTGCGTGCGGGTCCCTTCCCCTTGGCCCGCGCGGTCAGGACCAGGTCGCGCACACGCCGCTTGCCACCTTTGTACTCCGGCTCGATCGTCAGGATGACCGGCTGATGCCTCCGGAACCGGTACGCCGGGTTGGCCTTGAATAATTCGTACACTTCCCCCTGGCGGGCGCGGTAAGGCATGTCCAGGACGGTGAGCGGTTCGTTGTACGTCGAGGCGATTGATTTGGAATCGGACACGTCGGCTGCAAATATCTTCTTGCCCGTCCCGGGATCTTCCCGCCAGTAGGACCCGGTATAGACCAAGCCTGTGCCGGGCAAGGCCTTTCCGGTCCGCCCGTCCAGAACAAGCTGCTCGATGCGGACCTGTCGGCGTTTGGTCTTGCCGCCTTCCCTGGCCGATGGTTCGTCCCATTCCACGGTAACAATCGCGCGTTCGCCCTTGGGCCAGAAGCGCAGGAGAGCGAAATCCACGCCCCTGCCCGGACTCATGCCGATGAACCGCAGGGCCTCGTCGATATGACTGGGCCTGGCGAACGCGATAGCGAGGGCCTCGTAACCCTTGCCGCTGTTATCCGGGATGAGGAAGAACTCGATGGGCGCGTCCTTGGACAGGGCGGTCGCGGCGCCCCATACAGTAATGCGTCGAGATTTACGGTCCGCCAGCAGGCCGGGGCGCACCAGGATATCCTCGCTGCCTTTATACCTGGCGAGGTTGGCTTTGTAAGCTGTTTGTGCAGCCGCACGAGCCTTCTTCAATGCAGCCTGCCCCTCCTCGACGTTGTTTTGTTGGGCCATGGCGAACGGGGCGCCTATGAGTGCCGCCATGATGACGCTGCACAGCAATGGTCGAGGGACGCCCTCTCGCGATTCCCCCCGTCCGTTACCAACGCGTAATACCGAGTCCTGTCCGGGTGACATTTTATCCCGCATCGCCGATCTCCGATCATACATGTTCTATTCCGGTTTGACTGGGCGGGTCATGAGGGACATGACTGCCTCCGCCGGCGTCTTGTCTCCCTGCAGCACATCCCGCACCGCCTGCGTAATCGGCATCTCGATGCGATGTCGAGCGGCAAGGTCCAACACGCTGACCGTGCTGGACAGGCCCTCTACGGTCCCGTGAACTTTCTCGACCGCCTGGTCCACACTCATCCCCATGCCAATCGCCTCGCCGAACGACCGGTTCCGTCCGATGGGCGATATGCAGGTGGTTACAAGATCGCCCACCCCCGCCAGGCCTGCGAACGTCTCCGCATTTGCGCCCATCACCAGGCCCAGGCGGGTTATCTCCGCCAATCCACGCGTAATAAGCGCTGCCTTGGCGTTGTCTCCCGCCTTCAGGCCGTCGAGTATGCCTGCGGCGATGGCTATGACGTTCTTCGTAGCGGCGGCCAATTCGGCGCCTATGACGTCCGAATTTGTGTATACGCGGAAATAGGGCCTCGAGAACGCCTGCTGCACCAGGCCGGCAAGGTCATCATCGTCCGACGCCACGGTAACGGTGGCGGGAAGTTTCTGCAATACCTCCGGGGCGATACAAGGCCCGGAGAGCACGGCGACGGGCCTCTCGGAGTTCGGGTCCCCGTCCAGCACGTCCAGCACGATCTGGCTCGGACGCAGAAGCGTGCCTTCCTCTATGCCCTTAGCCACGGAACACAGCGGCAGAGCGGGCGGACAATGAGGCGTCAGGCGCCCCCAGACGGCCCTGGAATACTGGGTGGCGCAGGCGGAAACCGCGAACCGGCAGCCCCTCAACGCCTCGGCGTCGGACCATGTAACTTCGACCCTCTCCGGAAGCGCAAAACCGGGGATGGACCGATCGTTGAACCTGGTTTCCTTGAGCTTCCGTCCCGATTCCTCGAAAGGAGACCACAACCTCACGTCGCAGCCGTTCTCCGTGAGCAGCGCCGCGCAGGTCCCGGCCATCGCTCCATCACCAATGATTGATATCCTCATACCCATGGGCTTCAGCGTATCTGCCTTGCGGGCTTATGTCCAGCCGCATCGTCCACCCAAACACATATAACAAAGAGCCTCATCCATGTGCGTGTGGAAACATATGTAAATTTCTGGAACGCGGTAAAAAATCCTGCTTCAATTCTCGAACTCGTAATCGGGCCGTAACCTACCGGCTGCGCAAGAGAAAAGGTTCTACTGGTGCTGCTGTGCAAAGTTGACGATAATCTCTCCATCGCAGTGGGACGTTCGTGGCTTCATTGCGGAAATTTCACCCATACATGGACAAACAAAGGACTACACATGGCTGCAGTATCGCTTGTTAAGAAGATCGAATCCAACAAGGCCGTTATCGGCGTGATCGGCCTGGGTTACGTGGGACTTCCACTGGTGCGCGAATTCACCTCCGGCGGCGCGAAAGTGATCGGTTTCGACGTAGACCCCGAAAAGGTCAAGTCGCTCAAGGCCGGTAAAAGTTACCTGGAACATATCCCGTCAAAGATCGTCGCCGAGATGGTGCGGACCGGTCGTTTCGACGCCACGACGGACTTCAAGCTGCTCAAGAAGGCGGACTGCATCCTGATCTGCGTGCCGACGCCGCTTACGAAGATGCGCGAGCCGGACATGAGTTACGTCCAGTCCACCGCCAGGGTTATCGCCGCCAATCTCCGCAAGGGGCAGTTGATCGTGCTGGAATCGACGACTTACCCCGGCACTACGCGAGAGGTCATGCTGCCGCTGCTGGAGGAGTCCGGACTGAAGGTGGGAAGGGACTTCTACCTTGCCTTCTCGCCGGAACGGGAAGACCCGGGGCGCAAGGATTACTCCACCAAGACGATTCCCAAAGTCGTCGGCGGGTACGATAAGGCCTCCCTGAACGCAGCCGTAGCATGCTACAAAGTCGCCATCGACACGGTGATTCCGGTTTCGAGTTGCGAGGCGGCCGAGGCGTGCAAGATCCTCGAAAATACCTACCGCTGCGTCAATATCGCCCTGGTCAACGAGCTGAAAATGCTCTTCGACCGCATGGGCATCGACGTGTGGGAAGTTGTCAGGGCGGCGGCTACCAAACCGTTCGGCTTCACGCCGTTCTATCCGGGTCCGGGGCTGGGCGGGCACTGCATTCCCATCGATCCGTTCTACCTGTCATGGAAGGCTCGCGAGTACGGCCTGGCTACGAGGTTCATCGAGCTTGCGGGCGAGATCAATGTCTCCATGCCCGAATGGGTAATCAACAAGCTGATGTATTCACTCAACGATCGGGGTAAGGCGCTCAAAGGCGCAAAGATCCTCGTGCTCGGCCTGGCGTACAAGAAGGACATCGACGACGTTCGCGAAAGCCCGTCGCTGGAGCTTATCGAACTGCTGAGGCATCGCGGCGCAAAGGTGGACTACAACGATCCGCATATTCCGCGCACGCACAAGATGCGAGAACACGACCTGAAGATGGCCTCGAAGAAGCTCTCAGCCAAGATGCTCTCGGGGTACGACGCCGTCGTCATAGCGACCGACCATAGCAGCTACGATTACCATTTCGTCGTGGATCACGCGAAACTCGTGGTGGACACACGAAACGCCACGAAAAAAGTTCGTCGGGGCAGAGGCAAAATCGTCAAGGCGTGACGGATGAACGCGAAGCCCTCGCGCTCGGCGGCGTCAAACCCGCATGACGGGCCGTCTCCGCCCTTCGACAAACTCAGGACTTCGCCGGCCGCGCGAGTTCTCTTTACCCATGCGCATACATGAAGGTCGGCCACTGCGTGACCGACCTTCACTCGACGAGGCCGACAAGATCCGAACTCGCAGCCACCGGATCGACCGGAACTGCACAAGGCTTCTCCCGCTCCGCCTCCGGGAACCAGGCGCCGCCTGCTCCGCTCTGCTGCGCCGATCTGGGGAATCCTGCTGATCTGGCTGGCCGGTACGCTGGCTATGTATCTTGTCCTCGGCGAACCGCCCAAACAGGTGCGGTCCGCTCCCGCGCTGAGACCGGGCGAGCAGGCGATGGCGGCTATGTTTCGATTCGGACCATTGACGCTGGGGCTTCTGGCGAGCCTCGTTTACACTGCCATCTCCGGAAGGGTTCCGGGAAAAAAAGTGGTCGGCGTCCTGAAGAACGCCAAGACCTACAAGCTCGCCGCCCTCGTGCTGGCGACGATGATATTCCAGTACGTGCTCAAATTCGTCGGAGCGCCGAGCGATATCGGCGCGGAGATGGAAAACATGCACGTCCCGGTGGAATTGGTCGTTGCGTTGCTTCCTTTCATCGCGGGTATGGT
>JAJRYB010000120.1 GCA_024275995.1 Planctomycetota bacterium
GGACGCGATAAGCTCGTCGATCGACGATTGTTCCTGGAGCATTCGACCGAGCCTGGCAAGCACGTGCAGGTGGGTTCGATCGTCCTTGCAGCAGATGAGGAAAAACAAGCGTGTAAGCGTGCCGTCTTCGCTACCGTAGGGCACGCCGCTGGGGGTCAGGCCGACTACGGCGAAACTCCGCGCGATATCGTAGGGCAGCGGGTGGCGCGGGTGCGGAATCGCCACGCCCGGCGCCAACGCCGTCGAGCACAACTCCTCGCGATGGAGTATTTCCTGGAGCAGCTCGTCGCGGGCATAGAGAAGGCCGGACTGCTCCGCCAGGTCGATCAACGCGCGTATCACCGCGTCGCGCGTCCTGGCGAGCAGGGGAACGGCGATACCGTCGGAGGGGATCATCTCGCCGACAAGCCTCTCCTGCCTTTCCATGCCATGATGATCGATAACCCCCTTTTCGATCTTCGCCAGGCGATTGGAATCCAGATCGCCAAGCTGCGCGGTGACCCAGTGATCCACATCCGCCTTGTGGAAAACGAACTTCCCCTGAACCTTCCGGCAGGGAATCTGCCCGCGCGAGGCGAGCTTGAGAACCTCACGAAGGTCCATGTGCAGGTACGCGGCTACCTGTTTGTCGCTGAGTTGCTCGTGCGGCATGGTCTATACCCTCAGGCAGCGCGGTTTTTCAAGGCTATCTACACGCCCGCCGAGCGCAAATACTATCCCTCGGCGCGTCGAACGGCAAGTATCGCGATGCGACGGTTGTTTGACTTTTATAAACGGCGAACGTACATTCAAATTAGAAGCGAAGCCTGTCTCTCCGCAAGCGGCGAGATGAAAACGTGTTATTCATACAGGGAAGGAGCTTGGCATGTCTGAGCAGACGGGACGGTTTGCGTGGATAACCCGGCTGGTGCGCGTCTGGCTGATTGCGGCGTTAGTACTGGTGGGCCTGTCGCTGGCGGCGACGTTCGCAATATTGATCTCTCAGACCATCTGGCATGAGGAGGCCGGGTTGCCATGGACATCCCTCGCCAAGTGGTTCCTGCTGATTCTCGGCGAACTCGTCGTCGGAGTCTGGCTGCTGGTCGTGTACGGACTTGTTCGCGCCATGATCGCCGTCGAGACATCCGCCGCCGAGACCGCAGCGAAGCTCGGACGCATCGAGACGGTCCTGGACGATCAAAGAGAGTCGATCCTGCATCTCACCGAACTGGCGAGCCTGAGCGATCAGGCAAAAAGCCTGATCTATCGCGAGCACGAGATCGAGGCGATTCGCGAAACCATTCACGCGGACCTGATGCGTCAGGATTACAAGACGGCTGAGAATCTCATCGAGAGCCTCGAGCGGAAACTGGGTTACGCCGACGAGGCGGCGCGCCTTCGGGAGGAAATGGAAGCGTCCCGCAGGGCGACGCTAGACGAAAAGATCGACACGGCGATTACACGGATCCAACAGATCGTCGACCGGCACGATTGGGCGCGGGCGACGCGGGAATCCGAGCGCCTGCTGCGTCTGTTCCCGGACAATCCGAAGATAACCGCGCTTCCCGAACGCATCCGGAGCGACAAGTCGCAGCACAAGCGCGACCTGCTCCAGAACTACGGCGAGGCCGTCCGGAAAAATGACGTCGATCGGAGCATCGAGCTGTTGAAGGAGCTGGACCTCTACCTCACGCCGCAGGAAGGCGCCGCCCTCCAGGAGTCAGCCCGCGGTGTTTTCAAGGCGCGATTGCACCAGTTGGGTGTCCAGTTCTCCATCAGCGTTACGGACCAGGACTGGTCCGAGGCGATCCAGGCGGGCGAGATGATCGTCGAGGAGTTCCCCAATACGCGAATGGCGCAGGAGGTTCGCGAAAAAATGGACCTGCTCCGATCGCATGCGGCACAGACACAGACCGGCGAGCAAACGCCTCAATAGAGATCGTCGCTATCGACCATGATTCATTTTGCCTGTCAAGAATGCGGCCGCATGGTGCACACACAGGACGCCAACGCCGCCGGGATGGGTCGCTGTCCGCAGTGCGGGGCGGTTATCGAGATTCCCGGAGAAGGCGCCTCGCCACAGGCCGGGAGAGTCTCCACGACAACGACGCCGGCGAATGAGTCCATGGAAATCGTGGATCTGGATGAGCGAAGCCGGCGCCTCGGCGATACGGACATCCTTCCCGCCATCGATCGTCAGAATGCCGATCGGACCGGAGAGAGCGAAACCGCCGCGCCGCGGGCGCAAACGGAATCGGAGTGGTTCGCCCGCGCCCGTGCGCTCGACAAGTCGTCCGGACCTTGCACGGGAGCGATTATCGTGATGATCGCGTTCGGCGTCCTTGCTGCGGCTGCGGGAACGGTCCTGCTGCTACTGCTCTGGTAGAACGGTCACGGCGCCGCGGGCATATCGGAAGGCGTGGACGACGGACCGAAACGCGCGTCCTCTATCTTCGTCCGCCACGTTTTCACTTCCTCGTCGGACGGGTCCAACTGAAATGCGCGGTCTGCGTATTTCATCGCCAGCGCGTAACTGCGAGCGAAGTAGTACGACTGGGCGGCGCGCAGCGCGGCGATAGTCCAGTCCGCCCGGCTATCCGACGCCTGGGCGTAAGCAGTGGCGGCCTCCTTGCGACGCCGCTGAAGAACGCGAATTTCACCCAGCTCAAACAGAAGCACCGGACGGTCCTTCCATCGTCGAATCTTCCGCAGGGCGCGCGTCAGGGTAAGTGCCGCCGCTTCGTATTTGCCTCCGCGACGCTGAACATTGGCAAGCAGTCCCCAGAGACCGGCGTCCTGCTCGTCTTTTCTCACCGCTTCCCCGAGCCACTTTTGGGCCTCGTCGTATTTTTTTGCGCGCGCGGCTATCTCGCCCAGCGCGGCAAGAATCTGCGGTCCGTCCATCCCTTTTTCATGCGCAGCGGTCAGGAATTTGCGGGCCTGTTCGTCGTCGCGATCCAGGAACTTGAGCATCCCGTACGAGGCGAGCACCTTCGCCGGAGCATCCGGGTTCTCGGCCGCCCGCCGGAAATAGTCCCTCCAGCCCTCCTGAGACTTTCTGCGCAGAATGCGTCCCTTTAACCACAAGCCCTCAGACGAATCGGGCGCGACTTCCAGAAGGCGCCGCACGACTTGCCCCGCTTGCTCAGGCCTGCCCCGAACGAGAAGCGTTTCGGCGAGCAGAACCCGGACGGTCGAATCTTCCGGGTTCAGGGCGATATAGCTCCGCATAAGGCGAAGTGCCTCCTTCATCTGGGATGCCCGGAGAAACGCCCTGGCGCCGACGACGACCCGCACGGCCTCATCCGACCTGGACGAGGCGTTCCCGACCTCGTCATTGGGCGTCTTGCCTCGCCCTCCGGAATCGCCAAGCCAAACCATCACCGTCGCTATTACGACCACACCCGCCAGCGACAGCAGGATCGCCGGCATTCGCCACCACGCCTTTTCGCCGCCGGCGCGATCGGGAGAGCGTCTCATGCGCCTGTCAGTCATTTGCGTCATTCCCGTCCGGGCCCAGAAGTTCTTCCACCGCGTCGATTATGTCCAGCGATCGCATCAGCGTTTCGCCCACCAATATCGCCGAGACCCCCACCTTGCGCAGTCGCTGGACGTCGTCGCGCGTCCTGATACCCGATTCGCTCACGACAGGGACACCCTCGCCCGCCAGCGGCGCCAGGCGAACCGTCGTGTTCACGTCCACCTCGAAGGTGCTCAGGTTGCGGTTATTCACACCCAGCAGGCTGTAGGCTGGATGCGGAAAGCCAACCATCGACCGGACCTGCATGATCTCGTCGGCCTCGTGCACTTCCACCAGCACGGTCATTTTCAGCTCCGTCGCCAGGATCATCAGGTCCAGCAGCTCCCCGGAACCCAATGCGGCGGCGATCAGCAGAATCGCGTCGGCGCCCATGGCACGGCTTTCGTAGACCTGGATCGGGTCGATGATGAAATCTTTCCGCAGGACCGGAAGGTCCACCGCGTTTCGCACGGCCGGGATGTAATCGCCGCTTCCCTGGAAATACGTGACGTCGGTCAGTACGCTCAGCGCCGATGCTCCGGCCTTGTGGTAGCAACGGGCGATCTGAACCGGATCGAAGTCGTCGCAAATCACGCCCGCAGAGGGGGAGGCTTTTTTTACCTCGGCGATGAGATTTACAAGCCGGCGAGGCTTTCCGGTAACCGCGGAAAAAAAGTTTCTCGGACGCCCGGCGGCAGCGGCGGAGGACTTGAGTTCTTCCAGGGAGCGGCGTTTGCGCAACTCCATTACTTCTTTGCGCTTGGTTTCCAATATCCGGTTCAATATATTCTGCTGCATTGTTCAACCCGTTCGGAGGACCGCGAAAGCCCTCTCCGGTGCAACGTTAACGCCGACAGTTAAAGGATGTCAAACGCTTTGTCCGCCTTGATGGTACATGGAGCCGTTCCCGCGATCGCGCAACTGCCCGTTGCGGCGGTCGAACTCTCGCCCGTATTCATCGCCATTAACGCGATTGGCATTTGCGTTTTCGTCGTATGGGTCGGTCGAAGGCTTGCGCACCCGCGCAAGCTCATGCTTACCTTCGCACCCGGAAGGCCCAACACCATAAACCCGGCCCACATCATGATTATCATGATCGCGTGGATCGCGTCGGTATCGATCTTTTACGGGGTGCTGGGAAATTTCTTTCCGAAAAAATCGCATGAGTTGAAGGTATTAACCGCCCTTCTCGCACAGATGGTCTGGCTGGCAGGAAGCGGGGCGGTCGCGGCGGTGACGTTTCGCTTTGGGATGATACGCGGGCTTGGATTGAGTATGCGCCATTGGCTGTACGACACGTTCCGCGGCGTTCTGGGGTACCTTGCCGTCGTTCCGATCTGCACGGGCCTGTTCCTTGCGTCCCTTGCCATAAGCGGGGGAGAGCAGAAGCCTCACGCAATGCTGGAAGCGATCGTGCGCCTGCCGATGGCATGGAAGCTGCTTGTGGCGCTCTCGGCCGTCGTTCTTGCACCGATCGTCGAGGAGCTTTTCTTCCGCGGGCTACTGCAATCCATGCTCCGTCGGTACACCTCCAGGCCGTGGGTGGCAATCGTGGTTACGAGCCTCTTTTTCTCGCTCATTCACATAAATTACCCGAACAGCATGGCGCCGATATTTGCGCTTTCCGTCGCCCTGGGATACAACTACGAACGCTGCGGACGTTTGTATCCCGTAATGCTCATGCACATGATATTCAACGCCGTCAGCGTCATCGATACGCTGTGGTGGGGCTGACCACTTCGCAGGGTAGCAATGGCTGGGCTTGTTACCTTCCTGTATGTTATAAGAGCCCCTAACAGAATGACCCGTGGCCGCGACGCCAGGTATTTTGTTCGCAGCCAAGGAACGAGAAGGATACGATGCCGTTTGCATCATTGACGACGAGTGACGCAGGATGCGGGCAAAAGACCCGCGTCCCAAAGGGTTGTGGCGAGAATCGGCGTCTGCGTCGTCAGAACTCCTCGCAATACCGTAACGAGGTATGGCGTCGAAAGCCCTTCCTCGCAGCCATCCGATTCTCGCCACAACGCGGCTCACGCGGCATTCTGTTAGGAGCTCTAAAGCACCATCCTGGTTAGTTGCACTTCCTGATCATAACGAAAAACGAAAGGAGCCCGATCATGACCGAAACCCAGCCGTCCCCTGCCACCCAGCCCCCCCTCCCTGCGGCGAGTGAACCAACCCCGCCGCCCTGGGTAGCAAGTCCCCCGCCGCCGTGGTGGCTGACGCCTCCAAAGAAAAGTTTCGCGCGGCGTCTGCTCGGCAAGCTGTTCGTCCTGCTGTTCATCCTGTCGCTGCTGATGAACTTCTACCTGTCGTTCCTGATATATATCAGCGCTCGCGGATCAATGACCGCCACCGTTCTGTCCTGGGGCGAGGAGGATCAGATAATCGCCGTCTATAATATTTCCGGAGTGATCGACGCCGGAACATCGTCTGACTTCGGGCAATTCTTCCGCCACGTCCGCGATAACGACGAGATCAAGGCCGTCGTGCTCCGCATTTCCTCCGGCGGCGGAGGGGTCTCCTCAAGCGACCAGATATACTCGATGGTCAAGTCCATCCGGGAAAATTTGCAAAGACCCGTCGTGGTCTCGATGGGTTCGGTCGCCGCCAGCGGCGCATACTACATTTCCGCGCCGGCGAACGAAATCTACGCCGAACCAACGACCGTCACCGGAAGCATAGGCGTTATCGCGATGTGGCCGGTGGTTACTGACATGCTCAACCAGCATTGGGGCGTCGAGATAGTAACGATCCGCTCCCCGCAGGCTGAAGACTGGAAATCCAGGGTGAACCCCTTCGAGAAACCGGACGAGCGCGTCCGCGGAGACGTTCGCGAGATGCTCCGGAAAATCCACCTGAAATTCGAACGGGTGGTCCTCGCGGGGCGAAAGAACATCCAGGTCGCGGAGGCGGACCACTCGCCGCTGAACGGAAAAGTGTACCTCGCCGAGGACGCCATTACCGTCGGGCTGGTGGACAAGATGGGCTACCTGGATGATGCCACGGCGACGGCGGCGAGGCTGGCGAATCTTCCAAAGCCGCGAATCGTGCAATATGCGCGCCGGTTGGGACTGATCGAACGGCTTAAAGCCTCCACACCCGGGCCCATCATCGACGCCAAAACGTTCGACAAGCTGTCCTCCCCGCGGTTCATGCTTCTCTGGAAACCTGAATAACACGGAATGAGACTCCGGCGGGTATATTTGACGGGTGCTTGCATCCTGGTCTATTCGTGCGCTTCGGTGGCGCAGGCTTCCTCGCGTTCGGATCGGCAGGTGCGAACCGAACGCGCCGTTTCGGATGGGATGAAGTTCCTGCTCGCGCAGATCGGTCCGTCCGGCATGTGCAAAACCGAGTTCCCCGCGGGCAACCCACGCTTCGGAGGAATGACCGCACTTTGCGCCCACGCATTGCTTACGGCAGGTATCGATCCCAAGGACGCCACGCTCAAGCGGGCGATGAAGTGGCTCACGGAAGCGAAGCTCACCGGCGTATACGCCGTCGCCATGCGGGTCGCGGCGATGTCGGCTTTTCCAGATAAAAGGCTGCTGGGGTTAATTCGAAAAGACGCCAGATGGCTGATCGAGGCGGCCTCATCGAGCGGAGCGTATACCTACACGTCTCTCCGCGGGCGATCATCCACGACGTATGACAACTCGAATGGACAGATGGCCGTGATGGGACTGTGGGCGGCGTCGGCGCGCGGCGTGAAAGTACCGGCGCAGTACTGGAAAAGGATCGAAAGATACTGGCTGAGCGAGCAGAACGAAGACGGCGGATGGGGATATCGAAAACGCAAGGGCGCCGCACGCAACAAGACCTACGGTTCCATGACCGCGGCGGGACTCGCGACGCTCTACGTGTGCTTCGACAACCTCCGGCAGAAGGATTTCGTCCGTTGCGAATCGGCAAAGGAATACCCGCCGATCGTCAAGGCGCTCACATGGCTCGCGAAGAACTACGATATCGCGGACAACCCGCGCCTGGGCGTTAACTGGTATTACTACTGGCTGTATTCGCTCCAGCGCGTAGGCCTGGCGAGCGGTCGGCGATACTTCGGCAGGCACGACTGGTACGCCGAAGGCCTGGCCGAACTCCTGCGACGCCAGAATCCGGACGGTAGTTGGGGCTACGGCAGCGCCGGCGACAGGTTGACGCAGACCGCATTCGCACTGTCGTTCCTCGTCCGCGGGCGAAATCCGATCCTGCTGAGCAAACTCCAGTACACCGGCAAATGGAACCCGCGCCCCAGAGACTGCGCGAATTTCACGCGATGGATCAGCTACGACCTCGAACGCCCGGTCAACTGGCAGGTCGTCGACGCCGACGCCCCGCTTGCCGACCTGCACGACTCGCCGATTCTCTATATCTCCGGCGCCGGGCCGGTATCGCTTACGGACAAGCAGATCGACAGGCTCCGGGCGTTCGTGCAGCAGGGTGGGATGATACTTTCGGAGGCTGCGTGCAATAGCGGCGACTTTACGCTGGACATGATCCGCATATACAAGAAACTCTTCCCGAACTACAAGCTCGAGCGTCTGGGCGACGATCATCCGATCTACACAATCCAGCCGATCCCGAAGGACCTCACAGGCCTGGCCGGCGTGCACAACGGCGTTCGCCTGCTGGCGATCCATTCCCCGCGGGAGCTTTCCCTGGCGATGCAACTCGGCCCACGGGCCGACCAGATGCCATGGTTCCGACTGCTCTCGAACATCTGCATGGTCGCGACGGAACAGGGCCGGCTTCGCCCGCGGGGCACAAGTGCCTTTCCACCGGACCGGAAGGTCAATCCGATCGCCACCATCCGCGTCGCACGCCTGAAATACGGGGGCAATTTCGATCCGGAACCGCTCGCGTGGCGCCGGCTTGCGATTCTGATGTCCAACCGTCACCGCATTCGCCTGGAAGTCTCCGATCCGATGGAGATCGCCTCTCTGGACACGACGAAATGGCCCATCGCCGCGATGACGGGAACGGACGCGTTTTCGCTGTCTCAAAAGGAATCGGGCTCGCTGAAAAAATATCTTTCGTCGGGCGGAACGCTCGTGATCGATGCTGCCGGAGGGTCCAGGGCATTCGGCGAATCGGTCCGAAAGCAGATTTTCCCGCTCGTGAAAGAAGGCCTGCGCGGTCCTGTCGCCCAACACGTCATATTCAGCGGTCCCGAACCGATGAAGAAGGTCGTTTACAGGCCCAGCTACGCCATCGTCCTGGGGCGGGGAAGGAACAAGCCGCGACTGGAAGGCGTTCTCGACGGGAAACGCCTGGCGATTATCTTCAGCCCGGATGACATCACCGGCGGGCTTGTCGGAGGGCCGTGCTATCGCCTGAGAGGATACAGCGCCAAAACGGCCGTGGCGATCATGACGAACCTGCTCTGCCACGTCGCGGGGATCAAACCTCCAGGCGCTTCTCGAAGCGCCCCGCGATGAGATCGTGCACAAAAGCCGCCAGCGTCGTCTCGACGACGTAATCCGCGGCGTCCCTGATCTCCGGAGGCGCTTGCGGCATGGCGACGCCCAGGGCGGCGCCGCGAATCATCGACAGGTCATTCACGTCGTCCCCGACGACGGCGATCTGGCCGGGACCTACCCGGTTCGCCTGCGCCACGTATCGCACGGACGCCCACTTGTCCGCCGACATCGAAAACGCCTCCACGATCCACACGTCATAGTTCGGAACGAAGATTTTGTGGATGTTAAGACGCCCTCCGAAACGATCCCGCATGGTTTGGCAAAGCGTCTCCGCTCGGCTGCGACCGTCAACGACGGCGTTGATCCGAAGCGGGTTCGGCAGGTCGGCAACCTCCGAAAGGCGAGAAACGTGCCGGACGTTAACTTTCATCTGATCGAACCATATCCTGCGAATGTCCTCGGCGTCGTCGGAGGCGGCGACGTAGTAGTCCGTCCCCCACCGCCACGCGTCCACAATCGCCAGTGCGGAATGCCCCGTCCTGCAAAGCGCGTCGGCGTACTCGCACGCCAGTTCGCGAACTATGGACCTCTGGCAGAGCGTTCTTCCCGTGTCCGGTTCGCTGACAAGCGCCCCGCCGATGAGTACGAGCGGTTCGAACGGGCGATGGAGATCCAACTGCCTCCAGAAGTCGATGGTCTCGACGTAGCTCCGCCCGGTCGCCAGGCATACGCGGATGCCCGCCTGCTGGGCCGAGCGGATCGCATCGATGGTATCCGAAGGCACCGTCTGCTCGGGGCTTATCAACGTGCCGTCCAGGTCAATCGCCAGGAGCTTGTACGCCATGGTTATCCTGCCGGAGTATATTTGCAGACGCAATCGAAGAGTTCGCCACCGACCCGTTCCGCGACGGCGGAGTCCTTCAACAGGGCCAGTCGCAGGCAGTCCACCGAGAAGGGAACGTCGTAATTGCTCTCGATACTCCTGCCCATCCCCTCCAGTATCACCAGGTCCGCGTCGGAGGCGCTTTCGTTGAGTTCGTCGGAAACATTCGACAGGTCGATCAGCGGAATGTCTCCTCCGGTGGAGACAACCTCGAACAGGCCCGCCTCGACCAGCGCCGCCAGGTCCGCATCGTCAATCGCCAATTGGCGGACCACGTCGACGGTTTCGTAAACGGTAATATCGTTGAGGCTTGGCAGTTCGTTGGCTGCAAGTACGATCTGCGTTCCGCCGAGCGCCATTTCCCGCACGAGAGGCATTACACCCAGGATAAAATCGCTCCCGGCGTTGTCGACAAAGACGACCGCCTTTTCCCACGGCGTCGGCGGCGACGTGACCAACAGTTCGCCGAGGGCGTCATAATCGTCCACCGCCCAGGGGCGCGGGCGGGTGTTCTCGACCGCAGCCAGGAAGTCCGTCGGATCATCCGCCAGGTGCATCGTCTCGGGCGCGCCCAAATCGAAGATATTCCCGGCGAAAACGCACTCTATAAGGTGCAGCCATTTCTCCTCCGGTTCCATGGCGTGCAGCTTGCGGACTACCTGCATGTACAGGCCCATCGCAAGGTCATTCTCACGCTGCTTTACGTTCCCGAACGGGTCCGGCAGGCGATTCTCGCGCAGAACCCGCTCGCGCGCCCGGCAGAGTTCCATTATGTTCAACTCGCCCCCCGGCAGCGAAGCAGGCTCTTTCCGCAGCTTTTCTATCTGCTCGGCAAAGGCCTTACGGGCGACGGCGATCGAACGGGCCGCCTTGCGTCCGTAACGTTGTCCGGCGTGATCCAGCGCGATCTCGAAATGCCGACTGAACAGGTCAAGCCAGTACGCACGTCCCTTTTCGTCGGCCAGCAGGTCCCAATCCTGTGGACGATATGCCTGGGGATCACTCAGTAGACAAAAATGGCTCATGTTTTTCCCGTCTCGTATCTCATGTGTGCATGGACTCTACGTCGCCCGAACGACCACGATCGTGCAGTCGTCGAACCGCGTCTGCAAACCGGCGAATCGTCGCATTTCCCAGAGAATATGGTTGGCGATGCCCTGCGCGTCGCGCCCGTCGTCTATCGCCACTCGCGAGGAGGACAAAATCCTCTCTCGCCCGAATTCTTCATCCTCAAAATTAAGCGCCTCGGACAGCCCGTCGGTATAGGTAAGCAGCACATCGCCCGGCTGGATTTCCAGCGAATCCCATGCGTACCGCTGAAACGGGTCGACGCCGATTACGGTGCTTCGGACGTGGAGCGATCTCGCCTGGGAATCCCTGAAGAGTATCGGCGGCATGTGCCCCGCGTTCGAGTAGGTCAGGCGACGGCGTCCGACGTCCAGAACGGCGTAGAACATCGTGGCAAAATCGCCGCTGGCGGTTCCCGCGCACAGGTCGCGATTAACCTTGTTGAGAACCTCCGACATTTCGTAGACGTTCACCGCGTGCCCGCGCAGCGACGCCCGGACCGTCGCCATCAGCAGCGACGCGCGCACGCCTTTTCCGCAGACGTCGCAGATGGCGATACCGAGGTTGTCTTCCGGAAGCTCGATAAAGTCATAAAAATCACCGCTCAATTCGTACGTCGGCACGTACACGGTTCCGAACTCGAAACCCGGAATGTGGGGCGGATTTTCCGGCAGCATCTGGCGCTGCACCTGCCCGGCCATGTGAAGCTGGCGTCGCATCCGCGAGGCGCTTTCGGCCTCCTCGTACAAGCGAGCGTTGACAATCGCCGATGCGGCGCCGGCGGCAATAGCGGTCAGCAGCGATTCCTCGAACCATCGGAACTCGTGTCGCCGGTCGGTATACACGCGGATAACGCCTTCGGGATGCCCGCGGTACATCAACGGCGCGCACAGCCCGCTTACGATTCCCTCGCGACGTATCTCCTCCTGGTACACCACGCGAGGGTCCGTCGTCATGTCCTCAATGGCAACCGGCTTACCCGTGGCAAGAACTTCCTGGTCGATCCTGCTTTCGGAGAGCAGGATCTGGCCCTTGTCCAGGTATTCTTCCGACAGGCCCGCCACCGCCTTGATGACCAATTTCGAGTGGTCCTCGTTCAGAAGGCGAATCGCGCAGGCCTTTACGTTCATCGCCTCCACGACGGCGCCGGGAACTTCCGCGAGAATCTCCTGGAGGCTGCGGGGGCCGGTAAACTCCGCCATGAGCCGATAAACCGTGACCAGCTCCTCGACTCGCGCGTGCAGGATGTCCTCGCGTTTGCAGAAACGGCCCACGATCTCGGCGGTCAGATGAACGAACCGCTCCAGGCGATCCCTGAATGGTTTCGGAGGCACTTCCTCGTCGGGCATCGCGGCGAGGACCCATCCGACGTGCCGACGGTCCACTTCGATCGGCGCACGCACGTCCTGACGCTCGTCAATCGGCGAACCGGAATCGACGAGGCGGATCGGCGCCTGCGAAACGCCGGAAAAGGCGTCCTCGAGACCCGCCAGCCTCTCCTCACTGAGATAGTCTGTCAGCAGCAATCCACGTCTCTGGTAAAAAACGAATCATGTTCGGGGTATTGTAGGGCACGTTGGACGCGAGGCAAGCGCCAAGGATGTTTTACGGCGCCTCGGTGAGGCTTTTTTTGTTTTTTACGAGAAACGGTTTATCTTTAGCCCGGCGTCGAATATTCTCGTAGGCATTCTGCGATAATATGCGATAAGGAGAAGAGGATGGCCAGACGCGACAAGCTGCTTCTTTCGTCGTCCGCCCAGGAGCGGGCGGTTCGTCGTCTGAAACGATTCCAGATAGAGGTCCCCTCCTGGGGATTTGCGAACACCGGTACGCGATTCGGCAAATTTTCCCAGGACGCCGCGGCTGTGGACCTGGGAGACAAGTTCGCCGACGCCGGTATAACGCACCAGTTTACCGGGATGACGCCGAGCGTGGCGGTCCATGTGCTGTGGGATTTCCCCGGCGGTTTCGATAAGTCCGTAGTGACCCTCGCTCGCAAGCACGGCGTGAGGATCGGCGCGATCAACCCGAACCTCTTCCAGGATCAGTGCTACAAGTTCGGATCGGTCTGCAACAGCGACGCCCGCATCCGCCGACGTGCGGTTAAGCACATGCTCGACTCCATCGAGATAGGTCGCCAGGCGAAGAGCGAACACCTCTCGCTGTGGTTCGCCGACGGCGCGAACTATCCCGGCCAGGCCGACATTCGTCGACGCAAGAAATGGGCGACCTCCGCGCTGCAAAAGGCGCACAAGACCATGCCCCGAAACATGACGATGCTCGTCGAGTACAAGCCGTTCGAGCCGGCTGCGTATTTCACGGACTTCTTCGACTGGGGAAGCAGCTACCTGTTCGCCAAGGCCGCCGGTCCCCGCGCGAAGGTGCTCGTTGACACCGGCCACCACCTGCTGGGGTGCAATATCGAGCAGATCGTAGCCTGGCTGATCGACGAAAAAATGCTCGGCGGTTTCCACTTCAACGATCGCAAGTACGCCGACGACGACCTCACCGTCGGATCGATCGATCCGTACCAGGCGTTCCGGATTTTCAACGAGATCGTCGCCTACGAATGGGAAACGGGCAGGGACCTGGACATCGCCTACACGATCGACCAGTCTCACAACGTCAAGCCCAAGGTGCAGGCGACAATCCAGACCGTCTGCATGGTCCAGGAACTCTTTGCCAAGGCGATGATCGTCGATCGCAAGGCCCTTGCCGCCTCGCAGGCGTCGCAGGACACCGTCGGATCGGAGGAGATACTCCGCCGGGCGTTCCTGACGGACGTTACTCCGCTGCTGAAAGTCGTGCGCAAGGCGATGAAGGTTCCAGCCGACCCGCTTTCAGCCTACCGGGCGAGCGGTTACGAGCAGCAGGCAGCCGTGCAGAGAAAAGCGAAACGCAAGGCGCTCGGCCTTTCCGAAGGTGGAAGCTACGCGTAAAAAACCGAATGTCTAGGACGACGTAGGCAGATAAGAAGGTCTACTGCACTGGCAAAGAAGCTACTCATTCTGGATAAAAGTGCAGCCCGCGCTATGGGACAGGAAAATCTGCACAAGGCCTCACAGGAATACCGCTTCTTGCTTCCCTGGGCATTGTACTATGAAGCATCCTCGGATTCAGATCCGGATTGGCCCCTTGATAAATGGAAAAATCTTCTTCGCAAATGCGATTGCGTCTGTCGTCAAGACTATAGTTTTCTGGCTCTTTGGGAGATTGAACATGGGGGAAGTGCATCCAACCTTCCAAAGTTTCCTTTTGATCCGGAAAGCTCCGACTGGATAGCCCCAGCAGACAGGAGTGGCATCTTGGATTCTTGGTATGCGAAAATCGTAAGACGCCCCCTGTCCGCACATGCGAAAAAACAAGCGAAGTGTTTCGCGAACAAGTCTGAAATAGGCTTTTTCTCAGAACTTCGTGACTATCTTCGGACGGTTCCTATTTCAAGGCGCTGTGAGCAAAGCCTTTCCCCATCGGCCAAAAGTAGAAATATTTGTATCCATCAGCAGTTCCATCCGCAGCCGGGGTGGTATTCATGGGGGCTCGCGTTGGTCATACACGCATGGCTTTTATTCAAGGAGTGGAAATGGGGGCCAGAACAGAAATGTCCTACTAACGATGCGCGTGCGGCGAGCGCGTGGCTTGATTTTGAATATCTTCCTTATTTGGTGGAAGCGGACGGGCTTGTAACTAATGACAAAACGCTTCTTCAACTCGCGAAAGCTTGCTGGCCGGACAAGGCAAACTGTATTTTCACAACGAAAGAATTACTTGCTTCACTTGAACAGACAGATTGAGCATTTCGTGAGGGGATTTCTGTCAACTCCCCAGCAACCAGTTGGCGAGGTTCGCCTTGATCCTTCCCAGACGCTCGGAGTCGATCTCGCCAATCGCTCCTTTCAGTAGTCCTGCGTCGATGACGGCAAGCCGTCCAAGTCGTATCACGCTCTGCGTCTTCAAGCCGCTCTTGGAATAGTCCCTCGCATCGGTACGGATGACTTCATCAAACCCATCGACATAATGATGTAAGCGGGATGAGATCATGCAAATAAGCCAGTCGTCGAATCGTCCGGGCAACTTGCCAAGAACCATCGCAGGACGAAGCTTCGCCCCTACATTATCCGCATGTGGAAAAGAGAAAAGGACGATCTGCCCCGGATGAATCACGAGAACGATTCCTTCAAATCCGAATCGCTGTACTCGGGGCCGTTTTCACTTTCCATACCGCGCATTGCCATCGCAAGCGACAGGTTCGAAAAAATTTCCTTCTCCGCAGCGGAATCGCTATCGTATCCTTTTGCCAGTTCAGCTTGTAAAAATTCCGCCAAAGCTTGGCGATCTTGAACGGAGAGTCTCGATACCTCTCCAAGCACTTTTTCAAGTAATTTAGCCATCTGTTGCACCTCGTATCCGCCATTATAGCAAATCCAGCGGCGCTGTGCAGGCGATTGCAGAATTATCATTTGGCAATTTCAGGCCACCTTTCTACACTTTCATTATGCGGGATCGTCCCATCATAATCGACGGTTCGCAAGGCGGCGGTGGACAGGTGCTGCGCACCGCGGTTTCTCTTTCGGCCACCTTGGGAAAATCGGTTCGCATAACGAACATTCGCGAGGGAAGGCAGAGACCGGGCCTGCTGCCGGAACATCTCGCGGCGATTCGAGCGGTCAGCGCCATCTGCAACGCGTCGCTCGACGGCGCCGAGCCCGGCTGTACGGAGATAACCTTCCACCCCGGCGACGTCGGGGAGGGACAGTATCGTTTCGATATCGCAACGGAAGGCTCGTCGGTGCTGCTGCTCCAGACGGTTCTGCCCGCCCTTATGCTCGACGACGGCGATTCGGAAGTAACCGTCATCGGCGGAACCCACAACCCGCTGGCGCCGTGCTTCGAGTACCTTCGCGACGTGTTCGGCCTGCTGGGAAGCGCCATGAACCTCCAGGCGTATTTCGAGATGCTCCGCGCGGGCTTCCATCCGAGAGGCGGCGGCGAAATCCGCATGAAAATCCGCGGACTCCGAGGCGCAGAGAACCTCGCTCCGCTCAGGCTGATGAAACGCGGATCCCTGAAGTACATAGAGGGCGTCTCCGCCGTCAGCGCGTCGATGCCTTCCCATCTCGCCGATCAGCAGTGCAGGCAGGTGCTAGGCCGGCTCGCAGCTTCCGGATACGGCGCTTCGATCGAGCAGGCCTCGTGGGATTCCCGCTCGCCGGGGAACGTGGTTTTCATTCGCGCGGTCTTTTCGCAGACGGCGGCGGGCTTCTTCGCTTTGGGTTCACGCGAGCGATCCGCCGAACAGGTCGCCGACGATGCGGTCGATCAGCTCCTGGAGTTCATCGGCTCTCCGGGAACGGTGGACTCGCACGCGGCAGACCAACTTTTACCGCTTGCAGCCTTGTGCCCGCAGGAAAGCCGTTTCGTAACCGAGCGTGTCACGGACCACCTCGTCACCAACGCGAATGTCGTCAGCCGGATCACCGGCAGGGACGTACTCATCGACGGCCAGGCCGGCGAACCGGCGACGGTAACGATCCGGGAAGTCTAAGCCACTTCACAACGCTCAGGCGCTTTCCTTCTTCGCCCTGGGCTGCTGCGGCGTTATCCGGGCTTCCCTCTCGCCGCGGGCTACCTCGCCGGTGATCGTATATGTGAGATGCTTTTCTTTTTTCTCCGGCAGGTCGTACATGATGTCCAGCATTATCTCCTCGACCACCGCGCGCAGGGCCCGTGCGCCTACGTCGCGCTTTATCGCCTTGCGAACGATCTCGCGCAGGGCGTCGTCGGTGAACTCGACGGCTGCATCTTCCAGGTCGAACAGTCGCTGGTACTGGCGCACGATGGCGTTGCGAGGCTCGGTAAGGATGCGAACCATCGCCTTTTCGTCGAGCGGTTCCAGCGCCGTGATGCATGGCAGGCGTCCCACCAGTTCCGGGATCATCCCGAAGTGCACGAGGTCCTCCGGCTGAACCTGGGCGAGCGTGTGCCCGTGCTCGGCGAGGGTTTCTTCCGCGCCTTCCTCGCTGGCGAAGCCGATCAACTGCCGGCCAAGGCGCTTCTTGATGATGTCTTCCAGCCCGGTGAACGTCCCGCCGCAGATGAACAGGATATGCGTCGTATCCAACTGGATGTACTGCTGCTCGGGATGCTTTCGCCCACCCTGGGGCGGGATGTTCGCCACGGTGCCTTCCAGCAGCTTGAGCAGCGACTGCTGAACGCCTTCGCCGCTGACGTCTCGCGTAATCGAAACGTTCTGGCTGGTCTTTCCGATCTTGTCGATCTCGTCGATGTAGAGAATGCCCCGCTCGGCTGCGTCCAGATCGTAGTCCGCCGCCTGGAGAAGTTTCAGAAGGATATTCTCGACGTCCTCGCCGACGTACCCAGCCTCGGTGAGCGTGGTGGCGTCGCCGATGGCGAACGGAACGTTAAGCACCCTCGCCAACGTGCGCGCCAGTAGTGTTTTTCCCGATCCGGTAGGACCGACAAGCAGCACGTTCGACTTGTCCAGCTCGACCGAGTCCGCATCGTCCAGGCCGATATGCGTCAGGCGCTTGTAGTGGTTGTGCACCGCCACCGAGAGGACCTTCTTGGCATGGTCCTGACCGATCACGTACTGGTCGAGAAATTCCTTGACCTGTCGCGGCATGGGGATGCTGGTGAACGCCGGCTTGGCCTGGGTGGACCGACGCTGATCCTGGCGGATTATGTTGTGGCACAGTTCCACGCAATTCGAGCAGATATAGACACCGTCGGGGCCTTCGACGACCGGGCCGACCTCATCGCCCTGCCGATGGCAGAAGCTGCATGGCTGCCCTCTTTTCAGACCGTCGCCGCCGTTTCCGTCCGAACCGTCGGTTCCGCGTACGTTTCTCGCACTCATTTACCTTCCTCGTCTGCGCAGGGATTAACTTTCGTTCCCTCGTCAGTGTTTTCATCGTCATCATCAGGGGGCGGACTTGACGTGGAAATACCGCTGTCGCCATCTTTTACATCCAGGCCCAGAATAATCCGGCGAAGAAGGCGGTATTCCCGCTCGTCAATCGTTCCGTCGGAGAGCATACGCTCGGCGGCATCTATCGTCAATCCCGACGAAACGCCGGTTCGGGCCTCGTCCAACGATCGCCGGCGGAACAGGTATATCAGAGGCGCGGCGATGGCGACCGTCGCCAGGATCAGAACGATCCCGCCGATCAACGCCGTCGTATTCGAAACCGCTGCCGTCGGAACGACCATTCCACTATCTCCTATCACTATTCTACGCTCCCGGAGCTTCCTCGGGAACTATGGCTTGCGCACCGCAAGGGCGATATAATCGCGCCGGAAAAGTGCTACGGCAAGCATGAATATCGAATAACCGGGCTGCATACTCCAGGAGCCAAACCGCCATGAGCGCAATGAATCTGAATAGTGTGAAAATCGGGGCTGACGGAACCATTCCCGCCGGGACGATCTTCCCGGTGCAGTTGATCCATGCGATGATCGCAAACGGCGTTTTCGTATTCGCAGCCGTCATCGCGATCCTGGCCCTTATGGGCTTCGGCACCGATACGACTCCGGACGATGGCGATTTCTCGCTCGTGGGCATTTTTACATTCGTCACCATGGCGCTGGCCGTCGTGGTCTACACGCTGGCATTTTTGCTGGCGAGGATGCTCCACGGCCCCCATCGCCTGTTCGCCGCCCTGGAGACCGAGAACCGATCCGAACTGTTGACCCGCTCGCTGCGCCTGATCATCCATGCGGGACTGTTGCAGGTCATGTTCATCGAGAGTGCCGCGATGATGGGACTGGTGACTATCCTTCTCGCCCTGATTAACGGTGTGCTCGCCGTTGAGCCGGCGTACCTGCTCAACGGGCTGACGAGCCTGGTCTTCCTTGCGTACGCCGTAACGAACTTTCCGACCAGGGCGAGACTTGCCCGGCGGGCCACCGCCCTGCTGGCCGAGGCCCAATCCAAGACGCGCCATTACGAAACGCCGTGAAACAAGACGAACAGATCGCGTTCTTCTGCGACGCCATGCTCGGCGGTCTCGCCCGATGGCTGCGAGCGGCGGGGTACGACGCTGCCTTCGAGTACGGAATCGACGACGGCGAGTTGATCCGGAATGCGGAAGAAAGCGGCAGGACGATCCTGAGCTGCGACGGGCCATTGTTCGATCGCAACATTATTCGCAACGGGCAAGTTCCCGCCCTGCGGGTTCCGCAACAGTTGGGGAAGTTCGACGCGCTGCGCTTCGTCATGGAGAAACTGCACCTCCCGCTTCGCGATCCTCGCTGCATGGCCTGCGGCGGCGAGCTGCGGGAGGTTCCCAGGCACTGCGTAACGGACGAGGCGCCCCCGCTGGCATACCGCGGCTGTGACAAATTCTGGCGATGCCTGCGATGCTCAAAGCTGCTCTGGCGCGGAACGCACTGGCAGAAAATCTCGCGCCGCCTCGCTGAGTTCGAGAACCGGTTGACTGGTTGACTGGTTGACTCGTTAACTGGTAAAAACAGATCCAAAGCGTACCCGTCCGTACCAAAGCGTACCGTTTCGTACCACTTCGGACCACTCCGCAAATTCCGGGACAACCCGGAACAACCAGGAACGGGTTTTTCGAGGGGCGAAAATACGTAACGTCTTATTACACACAGAGATACAGAGATGCAGAGAAATTGAAAAACGCTTTGCTTTGTTTTTAAACCTCATTTCCCTCTGTTCCTCTGTGTCGGTTTTTCGTTCTTTAATTGTCAAGCAACTTCAGCGCGCGTAGCACGCGCCTCCATACTTGGGCCAATACCCA
>JAJRYB010000121.1 GCA_024275995.1 Planctomycetota bacterium
CACTGCTCCCGCGAGAGCGTCTCTATTGTGCCTCCCAGCAGCGGCTGGAGGATTTCCGTCCTGAATCGCTCGATATCGTTCGCGCAGGCGGGGTTTACCTGTCCCGTCAGCGGCAGCGTGCCATCCGCGCTCGGATGCGCTATCGGGCAGGACGCCATGAAGGAGGAGAGAGCCTCGGCGTCCGCAAGGTCCAGCGATTCGAAGTCCCGCTCGGTCGGCTTGATTCTCCCAGCCGCACGCTCGTCGAAAGCTATCGCGTCGCATTGGACGAAGTACAGGTCGATTTTCGCCTTCAGCGAGGCGTAAACGGCGAACGCTTCCGGCGTTTTCGCGCCGAGCGGCATAATCTCGGAGCGTTCCTTTCCGCCCGTCAGTTCGCCTCGCCGTCGCCAGTCGAGGTATGCCGCTACGGCATCGAGAAACACCTCGATATGTTCCTGCGTGACGCCCTTGCCGCCACTGGGATGGTCCGCTCCTCCGATGGTGGACACGATATCCGCAAGGAATTGGCGGACTTGGTGATCCTCCGCCGCTTCCGGGAGGACCACGCCCGCCTCCGAAACGGGCATACCCTCCACCTGCGTCTTGATGCGTCGCACCTGCTGAAGCGTGATTTCCCCGTCCGAAGCGCAGCCGAGGCGTTCGAGCATTTTCACAGCCGAGCCGTAAACGGCCGCACCGTCCGGGCACTCGGTGTCGATCGCATCCAGCCGCAGCGACGTGGAGCCTTGCGTTACGCCGGTCGTATCGCCAAGCATGCGGAAGAGCCATTGAACCGCCGTGCGGACCTCGAAGGACATGATCCGCCCGTTACAATCCACGTCGAGCAGTTTCAGAAAGGTGGCGTCGCAATTGAACGTTTCGACGGGCGCACCGGTGGCGACCCATCGGGTATCGTCCAGCCTCGCCACGTTCCGGAGATCGTCCGCCGTGCGAATCCGCAGGTGGTAGGAGCGTCCAAACTGCTGAAACGTCATCTGTCGCGAGTTGGACATGTCTGTTTCCAGGTCAATCGAGCAGGATTTCGTCCTTGTAGGCCGGGACGGTAACGTTCCATCCGGTTTTTTCCTGAAGGAAGCTTCCGAACTGCCTGGCCGCCTGCTCTTCGCCATGCACCACGAATACCCTTCGCGGGGGTTTTTTCATAGCCTGCAACCAGGCCAGCAGCTCCTCGCGGTCGGCGTGCGCGCTGAACCCTCCGATCCGCTCGATCCTCGCTTCGATCGTTCGGGTTTTCCCGAATATGCGCACTTCCCGTGCCCCGTCCACGATTTTGCGTCCCAGGGTTCCGACGGCCTGGTACCCAATGAACAGGATCGTATTCTCCCGTTGCGAAATATTGTTGGAGAGGTGGTGTTTAATCCGCCCGCCCGTGCACATTCCTGAACCGGCGATGATGATCGCAGGCTCGTGCAGGTGGTTGATCGCCTTGGACTCCTCTGTGCTCTGTGTCATCTTCAGGTTCGGCAACTCGAACGGCGATTGCGAATTGCGAACGAGATCGGCCATTTCCGTGTCGTAAATGCCAGGGTGGTTTTTGAAAACTTCCGTGATACGGATCGCCATCGGGCTGTCGAGGAATATCGGCAGCGCCGGGATGCGTTTGGCGATCAGCAGCGCGTTGAGGTGGTACAGAATATCCTGCGCCCGTTCCAGGGCGAAACTCGGGATCACGATATTTCCTCGCGTCGTGACGGCCTCGTTGATTACCTCCGCCAGGCGATTCTGCACGCATTCAACCGGTTCGTGCACGCGGTTACCGTAGGTGGATTCGATCAGCACGTAGTCCGCCCCGTCGACGACGGCTGGATCGTCCAGGATAGGCTTGTGGTGGCGTCCCAGGTCGCCGGAGAACAGTATCGTCCTCCGCTCGCCGTCGCGGTGTATCGACAGCGAGATCACGCTGGAGCCGAACACGTGCCCGGCGTCGCAGAACACGGCAGAGGCGTGTTGCGAAAGCCGTACGGGTTTTCCGTAGTCCACCGGCGCGAAGCGGGGCAGGACAGCCTCGGCGTCTTCGGTGGTGTACAGGGGCTTTACGGGGCGAGGCCCTTTGCGTCCCTCGCGCTTGTGCCGCTTGAGCTTGTAGGCTGCGTCCTCTTCCTGGATGTGAGCGGAATCGAGCAGAATTATCTGGGCGATCTGCGCCGTCGGAGTGGTGCAGTATATCTTCCCCCTGAAACCCTCGCGCACGAGCTTGGGCAGCAGGCCGCAGTGGTCCAGGTGTGCGTGGGTCAGCAGCACCATGTCGATTTCGCCGGGCGGAATGGGGAACGGGTCCCAGTTTCGCTCCAGGAACTGGCGTTCCTGGTACAGGCCGCAATCGACAAGCACTTTCAGCCCGTCCACCTCCACGAAATGGCGCGAGCCGGTGACGTTCATCGCCGCCCCGAGAAAGCCGAGTTTGATTTCCATGTGTGCTCCTTCACGAATCCTACGTTCGCGGCGAAGGTGGGATTCTACATGCCGTCGCTGCCGGCGTCAAACCGCTGGGTTTGCACAGAACGTCCCGCAGCCTTTTCCAAAAAACGTTTCGCAGGGATAAAGGGGATAAACGGGATGAAAACGAATCGAAATGAAATCAAACCCGACATTCCATTTTCAAAACATCTTCCGCTTTATCCCGTGAATCTCCTGCATCCCTGCTAAGTTTTTATGTCATATATGGATAG
>JAJRYB010000122.1:0-27500 GCA_024275995.1 Planctomycetota bacterium
AACGTGGCGTGCGTGTTGATCAGAACGTTATTGTGCTTCTCGCAGGTTGCGAGGATGTCCTTGAACACGCTGCGTCGCAGGTTATTGAGGCGTGACAGGGGTAAATCGAGAATCCGTCCCGGCTGAACGTCCGGCGCCTCGGCGTACATCATGTCGCCGACGTTGCAGACGCTCAACTCGTGCGATTCGTTCCGCGCGAGATCCACGACGCGCTGAAGGAATTGTTTCTTGTCCAGGCCTACCTGTCCGGTAACGACGATTCGCATGGGAGTACAGTAACGCCGATCGCGTCGCGAATCAATCAGTCCCGGGCTGGCTGCGCCCACTCGCCGCTCGCGTAGCCGGCGCCGTCGTGAGTTTGGCGCGCATCCGGGCGAGTTTCTCGCGCAGGCGAAGTATTTCTTCGGTGAGGCGTTTCGCCTCGGCCTTGAAAAAATCACGCTGCCCCGGCGCATGGCTCAGAACGGCGATCTGCTCGTCCTGTTGACGCACGAGGAACCGGAGTTTCTCGACGAGTTTGGTGAGTTCCTTCTCGCGGGCTGCCAGTTCCTCCGCGCGCGCCTCGATCAGGATTGCATTAGTCTCCGCTTCGTCGAGCCGGGTCTGCAGCCTCCTGATCTCCCTTCGCAGACGGAATTTCTCCGGATCGTGAGGGGGCGCCTTGACCTCCGCCTGGCACCCCTGCGCCGTCGCGGCGCATAAAAAGAGCCATGCTGTAAGAAGACTCCGCAGCATGGCCCTATCGTAGGTTTCGCTCGGAGAAGTTTCCAGCGATTATTTGCCTTCCACCTTTTTCTCCTCGACGATCGGTACGGCCAGGGCCTTTTCGATCGTCGCTTTCAGGTTGTCCCGCGCGTTACTGGAAAAGACCTTTCCATCCTTTCCGACAATCCAGATGCTCGGGATGCCGCTGACCCCGTACTTCCGGGCAGTAGGATCTTTCCATCCTTTTCCACTGAATGTGTGGATCCATCCCATTTCCTTCGTCTTGATGAAGTCCGTAAGGGCACTCCTGGACTCGTCCAGGCTGATACCGACGAACTCGACGCCCTTGGACTTGTACGTGGCGTAGATTTTTTTCATTTTTGGCACTTCGGCGACGCAGGGCCCGCACCAGGTCGCCCAGAAGTCGATCACGAGAACCTTGCCCTTCAGGTCGTCCGGAAGGCTCAGCGTCGAACCGTCGAGCCTGGTAAGCTCCGCAGCGAATGGTTTTCCGACGTCGGAAATCTTGCCCATTTGGCGCAATACTCTGCGAATCCGCGGATCGGAGGAGTATTTCGCCTGCATCAACTCAACCAGTTCATCGGCCAACTTTGCCTGGTCGGACCGCTGGGCGAGTATCATTCCGTACAACGCCGCCTTTCCGGCCGAGTCGGTTTTCTCGAAGCTGCTCACGAAACTGCGGATTTCCTTCGGGAGGTCCTTGACCGGATCGCCGCCTCCAATTGGCTTGACCCTGTTTTGTGTAATTCGGACGGACGCTTCCAGTTTGACCTCCGCCGGCGCGTCGGATTTATTGATTCGCCCGGCGATATCCAGCATTTTCCGCACGGAGGCGGCGTCTCTCTTCGTGTTGGCGAAATAACCAGCCGCGTTCAGCATCATTCGGCGAACGTCATGGAGATTCGACGCTTTCGGGTATTTCTTTTCCGTTTCGGCGCCAAGGGCCAGCACCTTCGTGAATCGTTCAACCATGAGGGCGCGCATCTTGTCGCGTGAGAGTCGCTGCGTCGGGCGCTTGAACTGGGCTTTGATCTCGTCGATGACGGACCGGGGTACCTTTGGGGCGACCGGCCTGGTCGATGGGGAATCCGCAGCCTTCTCGGGCGCTTGTCCGCCGCCCAGGGCGACACTCGCCGCGCAGAACAGCACCATCGCTGATAATAGCGTGAACCTGGAACGCAACAATTGCATGGTCAGCTCCTTATGCTTGTCGATTCGCCAGTAGGAACGGTTCAATCTCCGCTGGAGTTCCGGAGATTGTACAGTAACGTCTCCTTCCGATAACGGGAAGGATTGAAAAATATTGCGGATATTGCGGATTTCCCGCAGGAGCGTGGATCAATACAACTGGTTTCGTCGCGGCGAGGCGGAGGCGGTGATCCAGAACGTTTCGCCGCCGGAGGTAAAGCCCATCCGGATTGTGAGGCTCTTGGTGCAGGAAAGTCCCTGCCAGTCCAGCCCGGTTTCGCGGATAACGTAGAACGTGGTCAGGTGGACGTTTTCGTCTCCGGCGACCAGGACGCTTTCGGTCATTCCGGAACCGGTGGTCCGTCGGTAATAAAGCGTGCCCCCCTCGAAGGCGTACTGTATTTGCGTAACGTCGCCGCCGCCCGGAGGGATGATGGTGATCTCGCTGTCGGTGGAATCGACTGCCGCTGCGGTGCGGATTTCGTGACTCATCCGGGTAAGAATCACGCGGGCGACCTGGTTGAAATCGGCGATTTTTTCGTTTTCGGCGTAGCTGTACAGCGATGCGTCCACCGCGACGCCCACGGCGACCATGAGCGTGCTGAGCAACGAAAGCGCAAGCAACAGTTCGATGAGCGTGAACGCCCCTATCGAGCGGTATTTTACGCGTCGTTTGTCACGTGCGAGTTGTGAATTGTCCAGCCGTTGCGTCAATCAATTCTCCTCGTAGGTGTCGGGCAGGGGCGCAAGGGTCGACGGCGACGAAAATCCAGGTGGCGCGTCCATTCCGCTCGATCGATCGATTTGTATGTTGGAGTTTCCGGTCAGCTTGAACTCCGCGTCGCTGTAGCTGATGATCGTACCCCGCACGATCCCTCCGGCGTTTCCCGTCCACGTGAATTTCTCGGCGGCCATGGCTCCGCTGACAGTTCCAAAGTTTCCGGTGAACTGAACGCCGAATCCCGGCGCCAGAAGAAAGCTTCCGGGCATGGTTCGCAGCTGGCTGAACTCCGGCGTGTCCGGAAGCGCCTCGACGCCCTGGACGGAGGTATTGCCCGTGAACTTGACCGTGTTGGAGTTGTAGACGTTCTCGCCGGCGTCCTCGGTTACGATAACGCCGGTGATGTTCACGTTTCCTGTGAACCGTATCCGGTTGGGCTGTTCTATGTAGACAACGCCCTTGAGCGTTATGTTCCCGGAGAACGTCTTGTTCGAGTTGGCGGCGATGCGAATGTTCGTGAAGGTCTTGTTTCCGCTGGTTGACGTTGAGGAATTGATGATGGTAGTGGCGAACGGTTCGAACACGGTGGGGTCCACCTCCGGGAATTCGACCTCGCCGACTCCCATGTGGATGTGATCGTAGATATTCTCGCCCGGATCGTCCGGGTCGTCCCACCAGCGCAGCTGATACCCGGCGATCGAGATGTTTCCGGTAAGCGTCGCGTAGGCGTTCGGGTTGGACGCGTAAATGTCGTAATCGAGAGTGCAGTTTCCCGTCAGCCTGAACGCCTCGTCGTTCGTGTAGGTAGCCGAGAGGATTTTCGCTTCCGAGGGTTCGTTGTAACCCCGGACGCTGGCGTTTCCGGTAAGTCGAATAGGCCCGCGCGACGCGATACCGTATTCGAATATCCCGCTGGACCCTTGGTTCATCCCGAACGACATGCTTACCGATCGCGCGACGCCTCCGTGCTGTCCGGACACCCGCAGGCGGATCTGGTCGGCGCCTTCGGAGACGATCGTCGCGCTGAACGTGTGCCCGTCGTTCATGGTGATCGTCGGAATCATGATCGTGGCGTCGTCGTAGGTGATGGGTTGCCCCATGAGCATCGGCGAACCGTTGAGATCGTTTATCAGCGCGTCGGCGGTGTTGTCCAGGAGTACCCCGTCGGAGGGTGGGATGTCCAGAAGCCTGCGCGTGAAATACGCCAGTCCGCTTTCCGCAGCCATGCGCGCATTCACTATCGCCGCGCCGTTGTCCGCCTGTGTAACGCCGATGCTCGTGGTAGTCATCATCGCCAGCGACAGCGCGCTGAAAACACTCAGCAGCACCAGTGCCAGAATGTACACCACGCCGTGTCGGGTGGGCGTTTTACGTTCATTTTTCGCGTTCATTGTTGCATTCCTCTCGTCGCCAGCCACGTCGTTTTCAGAATCTCTTTCCCGTTGAAGAAAATCGCCACGTATACGTGGATAACATCGCTGGTCCCGGCCGAGACTACGTTGGTGACGTCGTCGGGGTTTCGCCAGGAGAGCGTGATGATTTCGGACCATCCCGGAAGGTCGGCGATCGCGTTTCCCTGCCCGTCGCGCGGCGGGTCGAACGTTACGTACATCAGGTCGTCCAGGTCGTCGACGAAAACCTGCGGGTCCACCCCGTCCGGTCCGGGCGGATTGCCCTGGTCTTCCGGGTCCGGGTCGCTGAAGGGAAGGCGCAGTGTCCACTCGCGCAGTTCCTGTACGAGTATCACCGCCTGGGTGAGCTTGTGGTTGGCGTCGTTCACCCGCGTAGCCGATCCGCTGGCTACCATCAGGGCTACTACGCCCAGTCCGACCAGTACCGTGGCGACCGCTACCTCTATGAGGGTGAATCCTCGATTCTCCCTGCCCCGGCTGCGGTTGCGTCCGGACGGTTTATTACCCATCAGCTCACCTCGTGTACTCCTGTTAACTGGTTGATTGGTTAACTGGTTAATTGGGAAAGCGTTACACCTGCTTTATGCTCGTGATACATTCGCTATTTTTGGTTCTTTTCGGTTTCGTAGTCATTTTTCGTGCATCTGCAATCTTTTGTCGATTAACTGATTAACCAGTCAACCGGTTAACGTTGTTCCGGCGTTGCTTTTCACTTCACCAGGCTGGACATCTTGAAGATCGGAAGGATGATGCTCATCGCGATGAATCCCACGACTGCACCCATAAGGACGATCATCAGCGGTTCGATCATCGCCGTGACCGCCTTGATCGTCGCCCGCAGTTCCTTCGAGTAGAACTGCGATATATTCTCCATCACTTCGCCGAGGTTTCCGGATTCCTCGCCGGCGGAGATCATCTGCACTACGTTGGACGGCAGCAGCGACTGTCTCGCCAGCGGATGGGCGATCTTGTCGCCCTGTTCCACTGCCCGGTAAACGTTCATCCACATCCGCTGGTAAAGCACGTTTCCCGACACGTCGGCGGTGATCCTCAGCGTTTCGAGCATCGGAACGCCGGCGTTGACAAGCTCGCCCATCGTGTTCATCCCGCGGGAGATGTACAGCGATCGCAGCATCCGTCGAAACAGCGGGATACGAAGCTTGGCCTTGTCCCAGACCATCTTTCCCGAAGACGTATGAACGAGGTAGATGAACGCCCCGATCATCGCCGTAATCGCCCCGATAACGACGTACCACCGCGTGCGGAGGAAATCGCTGATCGCCATGAGCGCCAGCGTCGGGGCTGGAAGGAGCGATTCCTTTCCGGCGAACAGGGCGGTGAACTTTGGAAGAACCCACGTCAGCATGAAGATCGTCGTCCCGATAGCCATCGTTGCGATAATGGCCGGGTAGATCATCGCGCCGATTACCATGCTGCGCGTTTCCACCTGCAGGGCCAGGTGGTTCGTGATCCGCTCCAGCATGTGCCCGAAGTTTCCCGACAACTCCGACGCCCTCACCATGTTTACGTACAGGGGTGAAAAAATCTTCGGGTGCCTGGTGAGCGAGTCGGAAAACGTCTGCCCGGACTCCACGTCCGATTTGATCCGCTCGACGACGCGCCGGAACTTGGGGTTCGTTATCTGGTCGGCTACCCCCGACAGGGCGCCGCGGATGTTGATACCGGCCTTGATCATGACCGCAAGCTGGTTCGTGAAGTTCATCACGTCCTTCAGCGATGGGCCGAACTCCACGCTTACGGCTCGCAATCGGCGCAGAAGACCCGCTGCGCCTCCCATTGGCACGATGTTCATGAGCATCTGCCCGGTGTGGCGGATCCTCTCGGAGGCGTCGGTGATCGACGCCGCCTCGATAACGCCGCTGCTCACCTGTCCTCCAGCGTCTCGGACCTGATATTCATAGTTCGGCATCGCTTACCTCTAAAAAACCTCTAGGCGCAAAGCGCCCGGTGGAGGGCCTTGGGATGTACCGCTCGTCCCATCGCCTGCTCCGGCGTTATGTATCCGTTCAGGCAGAGGACCTTGATCGACTCGTCCATCGTGCACATGCCTATCGCGCGGTTCGTCTCGATAATATTCGGAATCTCGTGGATGCGGTTTTCGCGAATGCAGTTCCGCACCGCCGGGGTGCAGATCATCACCTCGCACGCCGGGATCATTCCCTTGCGGTCCTGACGTTTGAACAGCGTCTGCGTGACGACCGCCTGGAGCGTGTTGGACAGCATGGAGCGAATCTGGTTTTGCTGAGCGCCCGGGTATATGTCGATGATGCGCTCGAGCGTCTGCGCTGCGCCCTGGGTGTGCAGCGTCGAGAGCACAAGGTGCCCGGTTTCCGCTGCCGTGATGGCGGCCGAGGTCGTATCGAGGTCGCGCATCTCGCCCAGGAGGATAATATCCGGGTCCTGTCGCAGCGCGTGCTTCAACCCGCTGGCGAATGTCGGTACGTCCTGCCCAAGCTCGCGCTGCTCGATCACGCACTTATCGCTGATAAGCTCGTACTCCACCGGATCCTCGATCGTCAGGATGTGGTGCGCGTGGCGTTTGTTCATCGTCTGGATCATCGCCGCCAGCGTCGTGCTCTTTCCGCTTCCAGTCGGTCCGGTCAGCAGGATCAGCCCTCGCGGGAAGTCCACGAACTTTTCGATCGCCGAGGGAAGGTGGAGGCTTTCGAGTTCCGGCACGTCCTGCGGAATCGCGCGGAACGCTACGGCTATCACGTCCCGCTGGTAGTGTGCGTTCACGCGGAAGCGTCCCAGGCCTTTCAGTTCGGCGGAGAAATCCGCGTCCTGCTGCTCGCGAAGCTTCTTCATGCGCGCCTCGCCTGCCATCTGGAGCACGAACCGCTCGGTCATCTCCGGCGTTACGGTCTCGTAGTGTTCCATCGCCTCCAGGGCTGTGTGAATACGAAAGACGGGCTTCAACCCCGGAACCAGGTGTACGTCGCTGGCGCCGCGGTTCAAGGCTTCGGTCAACAGTTCGTCCAGAACAGTCACTCTTAAATCTCCGTTACCCTCATGATTTCATCAACCGTAGTCAATCCCGCCGAGACCTTCTGAAGTCCATCGCTCCGCAGCGTGCGCATATCGTTCTGCTCGGCGGCGCGGCGAAGCTCCATCAGCGTCGGGTTGCTCGTTACGATGTCGCGAAGATCGTCGTTCATCTCCAGCAGCTCGTAGATTCCCAGGCGTCCCTTGTAGCCGGTCTGACGGCATTTTTCGCATCCGGCGCCCTGGTAAATCTGCTCCAGCTTAGTGCCGTGGGCCTCAAGGTACGCGAGGGCGTTTTCCTTCGGCTTGGTGACGACGGTCTTGCAGTTCTCGCAGATTTTCCGTACGAGCCGTTGGGCCAGCACCGCGTTGACGGCTGCGCTTATAAGGTACGGCTCCACGCCGATATTGATCAGGCGCGTAATGCTCGACGGCGCGTCGTTGGTGTGCAGCGTGGAAAGCACCAGGTGCCCGGTCAGCGACGCCTGCACCGCGATGCGCGCGGTTTCCTCGTCGCGGATTTCGCCGAGCATGATGATATCCGGGTCCTGTCGCAGCAGGCTGCGCAGGGCGGCGCTGAACGAAAGTCCGATCCTGTCGTGGACGTTCACCTGGTTGGCGAACTGGAGGTCGTACTCGACGGGATCCTCCACGGTGGAGATATTCAGCCGGTCCCCGTCCATGATCTGCATGGCGGAGTACAGCGTCGTGGTCTTACCCGAACCGGTCGGTCCGGTCACAAGGACGATCCCGTGGGGCTGGATTACCTGCCTGCGGAAACCTTCCAGCGTGTCGTCCCACATGCCGAGGTTTTCCAGTCCGACCATGATCGATCGATTGTCCAGGATGCGGATCACGCACTTTTCGCCGTTGGTCAACGGCAGGGTGCTTACTCGCAGTTCGATGTTTCGCCCGTGGACCGTGGCGCGGATTCGTCCGTCCTGCGGAAGGCGTCGCTCGGCGATGTCCAGGTTGGCCATGATTTTCAGGCGTGAAATAATGGCTGCGTGCATCTGGAGTGGGGGCGCCTGCTGTTCGAACAGAATACCGTCCACCCTGCATCGCACGCGAAGGCGGTCGTCGCCGGGTTCTATGTGGATGTCGCTCGCCTCGTCGATAACAGCCGACGAGATCAGATAGTTCACGTAGCGGATTACCGGGCTCTCGCCGGCGATTTTCTCCAGGTCGGCAACTACCTCATCCTTGCGATTGACGACCTCGACGGAGTCCTCGGTGATGTCCTTGATTATGTCCTCGACCTGCTTTTCCGGGGTGGCTGAGAGTTCCTCAACCGTCTTCATGATGTCGCCCGACGGCGTCACCACGAGTTTTACCCGGCAGCGGAGACGGCGTTTTACGTCGTCCAGCAGGAAGATGTCCGCCGGGTCGGATACACCCAGCAGAACGGCGCCGTCGGCTTCGCGGCGGATGGGGATTACGCGCTTTACTTTCAGGTAGTCCAGCGGGAGCAGGGTAAAGGTTTCGCCTTCGACCTCATCGGTGCTGACGCGCATGAACGGGAGCTTGAAGTACCCAGCCAGCGCCTGGAGGGCGAGCGTTTCGTCGATCGCGCCGGAAAGGACCAGTGCGTCCAGAACGCTGAGGTGAGGGCTGTCCTGCTGGGCGCTGTGCGCCTGGCGGAGCTGCTCCATGGAGATCTCGCCGTTCTCCAGAAGGAGAAGTTCAGGACCCCGCATCGACGAGGGCGTCTCCGTAGGGGTCCACAGGTCGGCGAACGTAAACGTACCGCCGGCGCCCTGTTCGCCCTCGACGTCCCGGTTGATATCACTCCTCACTTGCGACACGCAGTTTCCTCCGGTTTAGAACCTATCCGAATAACCCCGCGGGCCGCGACGGAACGGATTTTTGCACAGGCCAAGGCGCGAGGACGATTGCGACCCCGTCGGGTCGCCGAGTCCAAGCAACGCAGACCTGGGCAAAAGGACGTCCGTCCCTTCGGGTTGCGACGAAAACGAGCGTCTGCTGCGTCATAACTCCTCGCCATACCGTAAAGGTATTGCTTCGTCGTCCTTTCTTGCTTCCATCTCATTTTCGTCACAACGCGGCTCCGTGCGGTTACTCGGATAGGCTCTTACTCCGGCATCTTCAGTACGTAGGTTTCGCCTCGCCACTTGAGAACGACTTCCCGCGACCTGATTTCCACGATCGTCCATCCGCTGATCTGCTGACCCCTGGCGAGCAGGTTGTTGGAGATCATCGCCATGGTTCGGGTGCCCATGAGCACGGATTCCAGTTTCAGTTCGCCGGCCGCTTTCAGGGCATCGTCGCGTTCTTTCTTCGCGTCCGGCGCTGGGCTGTGGTCCACTACCTTATCCGGCGCCCGGCTGTCCAATTTCGGAACCGGCGTGTCGGGAGGCAGAAACGTGAACGGGTTTCCCTTCAGGTGACTGATCGGAATCTGCCGCTGCTGCATTTCGTAGTAGAAGGTATTGATCAGGTTTTTCGCTTCACCACGCTTCGACGGGAGAACTTTCATCGCTTCCAGGGCAATGTCCACCTTGCGCTCGACCTCGATCTGTTGCGCCGAGGCCTTCCGCGGCCCGCTGCGCAGGCTCAGCAGATAAACCGTGGCTATTCCCGCGACGAACATCACCACCAGGATGAGGTTGCTCTTGATGGGGAGCGCCTTTCGCAGGTGCGACGCCGGCCTTTCGAACGGCTCGCACGGTTCGTCCGTTGCGTTCATGTTGAACTGGTCATTCGCCATTGAAAATTCTCTTTTGCGTCATTCGAAGAAAATGGACATGTCGAAATTTGCGCGCACGGTTCCTTCTGCGAACGTTTTGGGCTTCTCAAGCGTCATCTTCCGTATCCGCATGATCCTGGGCTGGTTCTCGAGCGACTGGAGAAACGCGTAGAACCCCATGAAGTTGCCCTCGAGTTCGATTCCGATCGGTTGCTCGGAGTGCCTGGCTCCCCCGGCGTCGAAACCCTGTCCCTGGACTCTCTGGAGCGTGCGGATGCTTTTCGTGTTCAATTGGTTCGCTTCGGCAAGGCGCCAGATTTCCTGGAGGACCTTGTCTATCTCCTTGGCGTCGGGCAGGCGCGATCGGAGGAACTCGATTGCGCGGGCCAGCGCGGCGATCTCTTTCTTCAGGCTTCCGATGGTCCCGGTTGCCCGGTTCAGTTCCTTGAGCTTCATGCGCTTCAGGTCGATCTGCTCGACCATCTCGGCGTTGCGGATGTTGCTGGGGTGGAACACGAACCACCATGCGCCGGCGGGTATCGCCGTCAGAAGCGCCGTGAAGATGATTTCCCGCAGCCCGAACTTCATCGGATATCTCCCCGGGACGCATGGGCGATCTTCCGCTCGGCGCCGGCTGTCGTAAAGCCCGTCTTGCGGATCGCGTCCAGCGCGTCGACGTCATTATTGAGCGTGACGATGATCTTGAACTCGCGGTACGTGGCGTCCTTCTCCTTCAGCTCCTCGCTGTATGCGAGATCCACGGAACCGATCAGCGGGTGGCGCGCCAGATTCGCGATAAATCTCGCCACCTCCACGTCGGTGTTCGCCTTGCCCAGGATGTCCATCGTCACGACCATCGGCGCCGTCATCGCGGCGCGCCTCTGCGAGACGGTCGTGAACTTGGATCTCTTTCCACTGGTTTTGTTCCGCAGGAACACCCGCTTGGTGTCCAGTTCGACCTTCACCAGCGACGTGTGCTTTGGGCGCGCGTTGGTGATAACGGCAAGGATCGTGCTGCGCGGCGTGCGCTCGACGAGCGAAGCGGTCATCCTCGCCTTTTCACGCATTCGATACCGCTGCACCTCCAGCGTTCGCATCTGCTCGATGAGACGGGCCGCTTCCTCGTAGTCCGCGTTTACACGCTCGAGCATCTGCTGGGTGTACTGCCGGCTGCGCTCGGAAACCACCGCGGCGCCGACCACGCCGCACATCACGACGATGAACAGCGCCAGACAGAGGATGTTCGCCCGGCGTCTGCGACGCCGTTGCACGTAATCATCCGGTAGCAGATTAATCGTACTCATGTTCTTACCTTAAGCAGCTATTGATGCGCCCAGGCTCAAGCCTATCGCTACGGCCCAGTGCGGCTGTGTGCAGCGGTGGTCGAGTAGCTTGGAATCCTGTGCGCCCTCGGCCCGCTTGATACCCGCCAGCGGATCACCCACCTGCGCGGGCAGGTTCAATCGCTGGGCGATGGACTGGCAGAGGCGTTTGTCGAACGCCTGCCCCCCGACGAAAATCGCGTGCTCGACGCTCTGGTTGCGGAAGACCGATTCGTAATAGCGAAGACACTGCGTGAGTTCGTCACACAGGCTTTTCATGGGCGTGTTCATCAGGGCATAGACCTTGTCCGCGTCTGCGTGCTCCGTTTCCATCTGTATCGTCAGCCGCAGGGCGCGCCCACGCTCGACGGCGACTTCCATGCCATCCGCGACGGCCTGGTCGAACTGCTCGCCGCCGATTTTCAGGTTCCGCGCGAAGACGATCCGGCTTCCGTGAGAGAGCACCACCTGTGTGCTGCGGAAACCCAGGTCGAGCAGCAGTATGGTCCGTCCGGCGTCCGATGCGCGACGGAACATGCGGGAGAAACACTCGACGATGGCGCATGGCTCGATGTTGACGCACGTGACGTCGAGCTTGCTGCGCCGGGCCATATCCAGGTATCCCTCAAGTTGACGGCGGGACGCGCATACGGCGATCACTTCCTGGAGAGATTCGCCTTCACCGTAAACGTCCCCGGCTACGATGTGGCGGATGACGGCTTCATCGACGGGGTAAGGCAGTTTACCGTACAATTCGTTGCGGATCGCCAACGCCATATCCTGTGGCGGCAGTTTGGGAACCTTCAGATGCTGGACGAACGTCTCGCCTGCGGGGATGCTCAGAACGCAGCGCGGGCCTTTGAAGTCAGCGGACTTGAGCAGGCTGCGGATGTTCCTGGCGATGACGTCCAGACGCTTGCGGGAATCGTCGCTACGATCAGCGGGGGGAATGTCCGCCGAACCTGCCGCCAGGAGCTCCGGCGTGCCTTCGTTCATGCGCAGCTGGACCATCTTGAGCATGCTGGAGCCCAGGTCCACGCCGATCGGAAGGGTTTTCGCTCGAACGATCCTCAATGCCATTTTCTGCTCCAGATTCCGGCAAACTTCTGTGGGAGGATCGCAAATGCGGGGCGCGTAACTCGCGTGGCAATACTACTTTGCGCATGCGGGTAGCGAAGCAGCCCCCGAAGGGCTCTCCGCTTTGCGTCCCGGCCTTACGACCAGTTTGCCTTTTTCCGCAGGTTCGGTTTCTCCATGTGTAACATAGGTTATAGCCTGCGTTTGGGCAAAATCCGCCGTCCTCGTTTTTTAAGCTGCCAACGATGATATCGGACGGTTCGACCGGGGCGTTAAATAGTGCCGATACGTGAAATAAATAATAAAAATTCAGGCCTCGGCGAGAATATCGGCCAGGATCGTATCGGAAACGAAAAGGGCGTCCGGAGACAGACGGACGTGAGAGTCGCTCACCTCGATTGCGCCAAGTTCGGCGTAACGTGCGAACGTGCGGGGGAAGGCGAGCAGGGGGTCCACGTTGAACCGTCGCTTAAATGATTCTATCGCAACGCCTTGCGTCATCCGGAGGGCAAGCATGAGCGTCTCGGCCATCGCCTTCCTTCCGGTGAGGCGTTCAGAATCGCACGGAACGGGTTTACCCACGAGCGCCGCGGCGATATATGCGGGCAGGTCAGGACGGTTCTTCGTGCGATACCCGTTGACGTAACTTGCCGCACCCGGCCCGATCCCAACGTACGGCTCGTTTTTCCAATAGGTAATATTGTGGTCGCAGCGACTTTCGGCGAGTGCGAAATTTGATATTTCGTAGTGCTCGAATCCCGCCGACGCCAGAATTCGCCGGGCGTCCAGCCAGCATCCCTTTTGGAGGCTGTCGCTCATTTCAGCGACGCGCCCGGAGAGCAGGTCGTCGCTGAGCGGCGTTCCACCCTCGAAGCTCAGGGCGTAGCAACTGACGTGCTGCGGGGCGAGTTCCAGCGCACCGCGGAGCGTCTGCCGCCAGGAATCCGGCGTCTGGCCGGGAATCCCGTAGATCAGGTCTACCGACAGGTTCGAAATACCGGACGATCGCAGCAGGTCCGTCGCTCGCCGGACCTCGTCGGGAGTGTGAATTCTGCCGAGCGTTCGAAGTTCGTCTACATCGAGCGACTGGACGCCGAGGCTCAGGCGATTCACCCCCGCCGACGCCAGGACGCCTGCGATTGCCGGATCGATCGTTCCGGGGTTGGCCTCCACGGTGAACTCGGTCCGTTTGTCCACAAGCGGACCGACGGCCCGGAGGAGAATTTCGAGAAGTTTCGCGTCCATCGCCGTGGGAGTGCCCCCGCCGACGAAAACGCTGCGGAGCGGCACGGTAAGGTCGCCTCGTGCGGCGTCCAGTTCGGCGATTGCGGCCGTTACGAAGTCACGGGCAGTTTCCGGGCATATCGGAATGGAATAAAAATCGCAGTATGTGCACTTTCGACGGCAGAGAGGTACGTGCAGGTACAATGCCCCGGTGGTGGGCGGAGAAAGTTGCGAACAATTTTTCTTGCAGGCTTGGGGGCACATCATACAATAATCCGTCGTTGTCCGTTCATGGTAGCCATAAGAAGTTTCCGGATCGAGAAGCGTTTTTCTTCTGCGAAGAGGATTAGGAACAGCTATGGATGTCAAACTCGTGATGTTCAACAAGGACGGTCAGCGGAAGGAATTCCCTATCGCTGAGGGAACCACGATTCTCGGTCGTGGAGAGAATTGCGATCTTCGCGCTCCCCTGGCGAACATTTCCCGCAGGCACTGCCAGCTCACCGTCACCCCCGACAGCATCAAGGCCAAGGACCTCGCATCTTCCAACGGCACGTATGTCAACAACAAGCGTGTCAACGAGGTGGACCTGAAGGCGGGCGACCGCCTGGTGGTAGGTCCGGTCGTTTTTACGGTCCAGGTAGACGGTCAGCCGGAGGAAATTTATCCGGTGAAGACCCGTGGGCAGCTTATGGCCGAAGCGGGCGAGGCGGGCGCCGAGGAAATCGTCGATCTCGAAGCCGACGTAATCGCCCAGCCCGGCGCGTCCTCTGCCGGCGCTATGGCGGCCCTTGCCGGCGCGGACGAGGAGCAGGAAGAAATCGATCCGATAGCCGCACTTGAAGCAATGGCAGCAGAGAGCGACGAAGAAAAGGAAGAGTAAGAGGCCTCTCAATCGCCGCGTTCAAGCTCATCGGGCGTCGGTGCGGATTCCGGTCCGCCCCGTGCGAAAAAGTCCTGGAGCATGACCGCCGCTGCCAGTGCGTCCCGCCTGGCTTTGCGTTTGGCACGCGTAAGCCTTCCGGCGAGTTGCTGATCGGCGGTGAAGCTGCTCAATCGTTCATCCCACATCCGGACGTCGAGCTTTACCGCGCCGGCGATTTCGACCGCAAATGCGCGAGCGCTGGTCGCCTGGGGGCCTTCCGAGTCGTCCATGTTCAGGGGCCAGCCCACGACGATACCCTCGCAATCGTATTGCTCGGCCAATCGTGCGATGGATCGTATGGCGTCGGGTTCCGGCGAGGCGGGAATCACCGTCAACGGCGAGGCGATTCCGTCGCGCGTGTTACCGGCCGCGACGCCGACGCGACGTGTCCCCGGATCAATTCCAAGCCATCCACCCATCCCGTCGGTCCCTAGAGATATTTCTTTCCGAAGCGTTTCTCGATCTCGGCGACGAGTTCCTTGAGCCTCTGCGAGTCGGACTTGTTGCACACGAGCGTGGCGTCCGGGGAGTGAACGACGATGCAATCGTCCATACCCAGCACCGCCAGCAGGTGATCGTCCTCGGTTACCACGATGTTCCGCTCGCTGTCGAGCAGGATGGAGTTTTCGGCGATTACGACGTTCTCCGACTCGTCCAGGTCGCTGACCTTCTCAAGCGCCGGCCAGGCCCCGACGTCCAGCCACTCGCAGTTCAACTCGACCATGATGACCTTGCGGGCCTTTTCCATCACGGCGTAGTCGATGCTGATTTTCTCCAGCCGCGGGTAAATCTCGGCGAGCAGGGCGGAATAATCCTTTCCATCGCGGACGGCGTCGCCGATGGGCTGGAGCTTACCGATGGAGTCGGGGAGAAATTCCTCCATCGCCTTTCGGATTGCGGAGACCTTCCAGACGAACATTCCGCTGTTCCAGAAGTAATCGCCGCTGTCAACGTATCTTCTCGCGGTCGGGTGGTCGGGCTTCTCCTGGAAGCCGAGTACCTCGCACACTCCGTCTTCGATCTTCTCTCCGCAGTGTATGTATCCCAGCCCGGTGTGAGGCCAGGTCGGACGGATGCCGAACGTCAGCAGGGCCTCGTCGTTCGCTTCCGCGATCTCGCACGCCTTTTCGACCGTTTCGGCGAAGCGATCCATCGGCCGTATCACGTGGTCGGCGGTGAAGACAGCCATCGTTGCGTCGTCGTCTTTCCCCGCAAGAAGCTGCGCCCCCAGCGCAATGGCGTTGGCGGTGTCTCGCCCCATCGGTTCGCCGACGATGTTCTCGCGGGGGATATTGGGCAGAACCTTTGCGATGCTCTCGGCGTATTGCGCGTTAGTGATGATCCAGATGTTGGCGGTCTCGAATATGCCCTCCATGCGCTGGACGGCGATATCCAGCAGGCTTTTACCGCCTATGAATGGAAGCAGTTGCTTGGGGCGCTGCTCGCGACTTAAGGGCCAGACACGCCGACCGGCGCCACCGGCCATGACTACCGCATAACGCATGACAATCTCTCCCGATCGCTGTTTTTGTGGATGAATTGCTGAAACAGTATATCGGAATCCCGGCACAGTGCCATGGAAACCGTTGCGTGTCTGGTTTTTTCCATCGGAGTCAGTCGGATTGCAGAATGGGCTTGAGCGTGACCTCTCCGCGATCGGGCACCGCCTGAACCAATGCGAACGTGCCGCCTTCGTGCGTGATGAGTTTCGCCTTGACCGCCTTTCCGCCCTGCGTGGCGCCGATGGCTTTCCAATCGTCCTTTACGCGAACCTTTATCGTCAGCGGGAAGTCGAATAGCTTGTCGTCCACACCGTCCGTCAGTGTGAACCGGACCTCGGCGTCATCCACCCTTGTGACCTTGAGCGAGGCGCTGTCGCGCTCCTGGCCGTATTTTACGACATCCGTGAACAGGCCTACCCAGAACTTATCGCGGTTCGCCTTGACGTACTCGAATATCGACGACAAATGTTCTTTCTGTTTGGCCTTAACCCCGTGTGCGAGGTAGACCGCCCATCCGCGGTACTGCCTGCCGCGATAAAGCGACTTGTCCAGCAGAGTGCGGATGTTGCCCCACATGCCCTTCTCGTCCTGGCGAACGTGGATGCCGCCGGAAGCGTTGATGTTGAAGTAGTCAATTTTGTTTGCGCTGTTGAGGGTTCCAACCGTGCCGCGACCGGCGATGAAATACTTTGCTGCGACGACCCGGCTGTTCATCTTTGTGTGTTTTCCGCCTGGGTAGGCCAGCGTGAGCACCTTGTGCCCGGGCAGGCAGGCCTCGATCAGCTCGATCGACTTGGCGTACTCCCAGTTGATCCCGTCCCAGCCCGGCGTCTCGAGGTGCAGGTGCGTGACGGTGTGCGACTGGACATCGTGGCCGAGTTCCTTGAGCTTCTTCCAGTGCGCGGGCGTGCCCCAATACCCGCCGGAGGCCATTCGCCCGCTGATAACGAACCACGTCGCGCGGAAGCCGTACTTTTTGCCCTGCTCGATCCACCATGTGTGGTCCGGGGCGCCGTTGTCGTCTATGGTGTAACTCATTGCCGCCAGCTTGTCGTCCTGCCACAAGCACAGGTGGGCCTGTCCGAACTGTTCCGGCCAGACCTTGTCCGTCACTTTGAAACGTGGTCTGGTCGGTTTCTCCCAGAGACATTTGAGCTTGGGCTGATCGACGGCCTCCCTGGCTTCCTTCGCGGTTCGCTCAAAAGCCTTCCGCACGACGTCCGAAACCGGAGGGGCAGCTTTGGGAGCAGTCGCCATCAATCGGTTGATCAAAAACGCAAATACAACGAAGACTGCGACGAAAACATAAAGGCGCTTCATGAAACTCTCCTTTTGCAAATTATTGCGGACAGTCTGTGTGCTTCTCTGCGTTTTTGGAACCCGGTGAACGGGTCTCTGTGCCGGTGCGATTGCGAAATTATACTGTTCATAGCCGACGCAGGCAATCCAACGGAATTCAGCATGGAGCTGTATGTGTTCCGTCGGATCGGATAGCATGATGTTTCGATTGTGGTGTTCGGCCTACTGCGGTTTCTTTTGGAAGTTTTTTCAGGAGTTTCCCGGGAGTTTTTTTAGGAGAAGCTTTTGGCGATACTGGCGGGAATTGACGAAGCGGGTCTTGGCCCACTGCTCGGTCCGATGATCGTGAGCGCCTCGGCGTTCCGCGTTCCGGACGAGCTGCTCGACGTGTCGATGTGGAAGCTGCTTTCCGGCGTCGTGTGCAGGAAGAACTCCAAGCGCGGATCGCACCTTCCCATCGCCGACAGCAAGAAGCTTTACTCCCGCCAAAAGCCCGATGCAATCCGTCCACTCGAAAGGGCGGTGCTCTCGATGCTCGCATGCAGGCCCGGCTGCGACGCGATCGATTCGCTCGGGCGTCTGCTGGATGCGTTGTGCCCGTCGGCTGGGGACAGGGCGAAACATTATCCCTGGTACGTCGGAAACGACCTCGCGATTCCGCAATCCGTCAGCGGAGCCGACGTCGCCCTTACCGCCAACGCCCTCCGTGCGGGGATGGAAAAGGCGGGACTGGGGCTGATCGGAATCCGCTCGGAACTTCTATTCGCGGGCGATTTCAACCGTCTCGTCAGCGCGACCCGCAACAAGTCCACCACACTGTTCGACGTAACCAGCCGGCTGCTCCTGCGCGTCTGGAACCGCCTCGATGGCGAGCGGGGCGTTGTCTTGGTCGATCACCAGGGCGGGCGAGTGAGATACGTCGCGCCGCTGCGACGGGTGTTCGACCGCTGCCGCCTGAAGGTACTGGAGGAATCTCCGCGCATCAGCGCGTACCTTCTGTCCGACGGTGAAAGGCGGATGGAGGTGCACTTCGCAGTGAAGGCCGAGGACCGCCATCTTCCGGTTGCGCTGGCGTCCATGGTAAGCAAGTACCTTCGCGAGCTGTTCATGTCGCTGTTCAATTCGTTCTGGACGCGCCAGGTTCCTGACCTGCGGCCGACGGCGGGCTATCACACCGACGGGAAGCGATTCTACGAAGATATCCTGCCAGCGGTGCAACGCATGGGCGTGGACGAAGCATTGCTGCGGAGGACCAGATAGCGCCAGCCGGGACCCAAGACCCGGGTTCCTGCTTTTCAGCGCATTGACGCGGCTGGGCGTTTCGGATATTCTGCCCGCAACGCATGAAGGGAAAGGAATTCCAATGGCGATACAGAATTGGTCAGACGAAATAACGGTCGTGGAGCTGGCTGGCGATCCGCAGTTTACCGATGAACTCTCGAACCTGATGGACCGCCTCGAAAAGAAACCGTCCGACGTGGTTCTGAATTTCTCCGCGGTAGGATTCATCAACAGCTCGAACGTCGCAAAGCTGCTTCGACTCCGCAAGCAGATGGGCAACTCCTCGCGCAAACTTATCCTCTGCGGCGTCAACACGCAGGTCTGGGGTGTGCTGCTCGTAACTGGACTGGACAAGATTTTCGATTTCACGAACGATATTTCCACCGCCCTGGCGACGCTGCAACTGGCAAACGGCGAGGGTGATACGTAACAACAATCTTTTTTACTGAACGTTGAACGAAAGCCCCGGCCTTGCAAGGTCGGGGCTTTGCAAACCCGAAGTCTGAAGCCTGTAGCCTGTAACCTGGTTTTTTGAAACCTTGTCTCCGCGCACGGAGGGGGGTATAATGGCTGGTTTCTCTACCCATGGGTAAGACGAAACCGACATCCTCACCTGCGAAAAACGGCAGCGGCGGTAAAAAGGCGGCGGCAGTCCGGAGGCCGTCCAAGGCGCGTAACGGCGCGAAAAAACCGCGCGCCAACGGTAATTCTTCCGGCAGGAACGGTAATGGTCGCGGCGGGCGGGAAATCGTCGTCATCGGTGCCAAGGAGCACAACCTCCGCAACATCGAGGTCCACATTCCACGCGACAAGCTGGTCGTCGTCACCGGGCTGAGCGGGTCCGGAAAGAGTTCGCTTGCGTTCGACACGATCTACGCCGAGGGGCAGCGGAAGTACGTCGAGAGCCTCTCGGCCTACGCGAGACAATTCCTGGAGCAGCTTTCCAAGCCCGACGTCGAGCACATAGAGGGGCTTCCCCCGACGGTGGCGATCGAGCAGCGTGGCGGCGGGTCCAACCCGCGTTCCACGGTGGCGACCACCACGGAAATTTACGATTACCTTCGGCTGCTGTTCGCGCGGGTCGGCGAGCCGCACTGCTGGGCGCGCGTGGGGCGCAGCGGCAGGCTGTGCGGTAAGCCGATCACCTCCCAAACCGTTACGCAGATGGTCGACGCCATTATGGAGCTGCCGACGGGCACGCGGTTCATGGTGCTCGCGCCGATAGTTCGCGGAAAGAAGGGCCAGCACGCCGACCTGCTGCAGCACGTCCAGCGGGAAGGCTACGTCCGCGTTCGCATCGACGGCGAAGTTTACGATCTCAAGAAGCTGCCCGAACTGCACAAGTACAAGAAGCACACGATCGAGGTCGTCGTCGATCGCCTGATCCTCAAGGAGTCCGTCAAGGTCCGCCTCTCCGACAGCCTCGAGACCGCCTTGACGCTTGCCGGGGGGCTGGTGGTCATCACGCACGAACGGAAGGACCTCCCTGACGCGGACAATTCGTCCGAACCGTCGGATAACGCCGCTGTCCAATGGACCGATCGCCTCTTCAGTGCCACGTACGCCTGCCCGATCCATCCGGAGGCGAACCTGGAAGAGCTTTCGCCGCGGATGTTCAGCTTCAACTCGCCTTACGGCGCGTGCCCGGAGTGCGACGGGCTGGGGACGATACTTGAGTTCGATCCGGACCTGATCGTCTCGGACACAAGCCGCTCGCTGAGAGAAGGGGCGATCGACGCCTGGCGCCATGGTGGAAAGCGGATGAATATTTTTTACAACCGTCTGATCCGCAGGTTCTGCCGGCAGTACGGTATCAGCCCGAACGACCCGTTCAGGACGCTCTCGAAGTCGACCGTAAAGACGCTTCTGCACGGCGATGAGGACGGTAGTTGGGAAGGCGTTATTCCGAACCTGAACCGTCGCTGGCGCAAGACCGACAGCGAGTACGTAAAGGCCCGTCTGCACTCGTTCATGTCCGAACAGGCGTGCCCGGCCTGCGACGGTTCGCGTCTGCGAGCGGCGTCGCTGGCGGTGACGATCAACGGTAAGACCATCAACGACGTGACGAATATGTCCATCGCCGAGGCATCGGCGTTCTTCGACGCCCTGGAGCTTGATGCCGAGAAGGCGCATATCGCCGAGACGATTCTTCGCGAAATACGTCATCGCCTGAGCTTTCTCATGAACGTCGGGCTGGACTACATAACCATGAACCGGACCAGCGCCACGCTTTCGGGCGGCGAGGCGCAGCGAATCCGCCTGGCGACGCAGGTGGGAAGCGGGCTTGTGGGCGTCTGCTACGTTCTCGACGAGCCGACGATAGGACTGCATCAGCGTGATAACAAGCGGCTGATCCGGACGCTCAAGCACCTGCGGGACATGGGAAACACCGTGCTGGTCGTCGAGCACGACGAGCAGACGATGTTCGAGGCCGACGAGATCATCGACATGGGTCCGGCGGCGGGTCGTCACGGCGGGCGAATTGTCGGGCAGGGCACGGTGGAGGAAATATGCGACTCGCCGGAGTCGATCACCGGCAGGTATCTCTCCGGCCGGTTGAAAATCGAGGCGCCCCCGCGTCGTCGATCCGTTTCCAAGAGGCGGTGCGTGGAGCTTCGCGGATGCCGCGAGCATAACCTCAAAAATATCGACGTGCGGTTTCCGCTGGGTGGGATCGTCTGCGTTACCGGCGTGAGCGGGTCCGGAAAGAGCACGCTGGTCAACCAGACTCTTTTGCGTGCGATGAGGCGGCGGATATACGCGTCCCGAGATAAAAGCGGCGAGCACGACAAGCTCCTGGGCGCCTCGAAGATCGACAAGGTCATCGAGATCGACCAGTCTCCGATCGGAAGAACCCCACGCAGCAACCCCGCCACTTACACCGGCGTGTTCGATCATATCCGCCAGTTGTTTTCCAGAACTCGCGAGGCGAAAATCCGCGGGTACAAGCCGGGCAGGTTCAGCTTCAACGTGAAAGGCGGGCGCTGCGAGGCCTGCCAAGGCCAGGGCGTCAAGCGGATCGAGATGCACTTCCTGCCGGACGTGTACGTGACGTGTCAGGAATGCAGAGGCGCCAGGTACAACCGCGAAACGCTCGAGGTGCGATACAAGGGCAAGAGCATCGCCGACGTGCTGGAAATGCGCGTCGAGGAGGCGCTGGCGTTCTTCGACAGCTTCCCGAAAATAAAGCAACTGCTTCGCGCGGTGAACGACGTGGGGCTTGGATACGTCGAACTCGGCCAAAGCTCGACGACGCTTTCCGGCGGCGAGGCGCAGCGGGTGAAACTGGCGGGCGAACTGGGAAAGACCGCAACCGGACACACGCTCTACACGCTGGACGAACCGACGACCGGGCTGCACTTTGCGGACATACACAACCTGCTGAACGTCCTGAACCGCCTGGCGGACATGGGAAACACCGTGATCGTCATCGAGCACAACCTGGACGTTATCAAGTGCGCGGACTGGATTATCGACCTTGGCCCGGAAGGAGGAGATGCCGGTGGAACGATACTCGTCGAAGGACCGCCGGAGGTCGTCGTAAAGAAGCGGGGCTCGTACACGGGTCGCTTCCTGGCCAGGCACCTCAACAATAATGGCGCTACGGGCTGGAGCGGGAAATAACGATGCGCCCTGTCGTGGACACCCGTCTTCGCCTTTGCGATTCTCGGCGACATGGTGCTGCCGGTTTCCGGCGTAGCTGTGAAATAACCGTCCCGTCTCAGCCCGCTTCCCATAGATTCCGGATCGTCGAGTGCGCCTCGCCCAGAAAATCGGCCAGCGTGGTTCCTTTCGGCTTGGCGACTTCCAGGTTCACCGTTCCGGCGTAGCTGGAGTTTTTGATCGTCCCCAGCACGGTTTTCCAATCCACCGTTCCTGTTCCCGGCATTTTGTGCTGGTCGGATTGACCGTCGTTGTCGTGCAGGTGGGTTACCAGCAGGCGGTCGATATACCGCACCAGCAGCTTATTATGTCCGTGGATATTGGCGTGCCCGCTGTCGAAACACAGGCCCAGTTGCTCCGGCGAAAATTCGTCGAACAGCGCGTCGAAGAATGCCTGGTTAGTCCTTTCGCCGAGATTTTCGGCAGCCAGCCTCACGCCGTACTGTTGGGCGGCAGGCAGCAGGTTGTGAATTATCATGCGGGCGTTTTCCAGGTTGCCGCGTTCGTCGTATGCGCCGACGGGAATATGAAGCACCACCGTATTCCCTCCGAGCCGGCTGGTGAACTCGATGCGATTGATGTTCGTCGCGATGATCAGCTCGTTCGTTCGGGTGATGTCTTCGTCGCAGGCGAAAAACCCGTGCAGGTCCGGCATCACGAGCCCGGACGACGCAAGGGCAGCCTTGAGGGACTCGGCGTGGGTCTTGCCGTAAAAGAAAGGCTGTCCTGACCAGTGCTGGCACCAGTGGACGGCTGGGAAGCCTGCCGCGGCAATGGCGGCGTATTCGGCGTCTTCAAGATATCGGCGGGAACCGTCGTAGTCCGTGGTGATGGAAAAAATGGGCACCATTTCGCAAATCTCCCTCCTGCGTCCCTAATGGACTACGGCTGGCAGGGGAATTTCGAATCTCAGATCTCCAATCTCAGATTTCAGATTTCAGATTCCCTAGTGCGCCACCGGTTCGCCGAGGATGTCTTTAAGTACCTGGAGTTTTTCGGCGAGCAGTTTATCGTCGCGTGCCTCCATGGAAAGTCGCAGGAGCGGCTCGGTGTTCGACGGACGGACATTGCACCAGAAGTCCTCATACTGGCAGGTCACTCCGTCCATCCAGTCCACTTCGGCGTCGGCGAATTTCTCGGCGACTTCCTTCATCTTCCCTTCCTTGTCTTCCACCTCGAAGTTGATCTCACCGCTGTGCCGGTAACGATTAAGCGGGGCCATCAGCTCGCTGAAGGGAAGGTCCTGCGAGGAGATAACGCTGATCGCGGTTGCGAAGGCGATCGCGCCGGAATCGCAGTTGTAGTTGTCGCGGAAGTAGAAATGCCCGCTCAACTCGCCGCCGAACACCCCGTGCCCGTCGGCCAGGGCCTTCTTCATGAATGCGTGCCCCACGCGTTCGCGGCGCGGGACGCCTCCGGCGGCACGGATTTCCTCCGCCACCACGCGGGAGCTGCGCAGGTCGTAGACCACCGTCGCTCCAGGGCTGTCCTTCAGGAAATGGCGCGCCAGGAGCGCCGTCATGAGGTCGCAGCGGACGGTCTGGCCTTTCTCGTCGATGAACATGCACCGGTCCGCGTCGCCGTCCATGCAGATTCCCAGGTCCGCCTTTTCCTTCAGGACGGCGGCCTTGAGCTGGTCGAGATTCGCCTCCACCAGCGGGTTGGGAGGATGGGCGAACTTGCCGCCGATCTCGAAATTCAGCGGGACGATATCGATGTTCGTCTCCCGGAATATCTCCGGGATCATCTTTCCGCCCATTCCGTTCGACGCGTCGACGACGACCTTCAGATGTCGGGCGGTGCGCAGGAACTTCAACACGTGCTGGCGATATTCGCCCCACAGGTCGACCTGCTGAACGCTCGCCAGCGACGCGCTGGCGGGCATGCGGCGCAGGCTGTTGACGATGTGCTGGATCTCCTTGAGACCGGTATCGCCTCCGACGGGCCTGGCTCGCAGGCCGGAAATTTTGAACCCGTTGTATTCGATCGGATTGTGCGAGGCGGTCACCTGTATGCCACCGCAGGCGCCGAGGTGATTGATCGCGAAGTAGACCATCGGCGTGTCGCACAGCCCGATATCAATGCTCCCGGTGCCGCTGGCGCTGATCCCTTCGATCGCCGCCTTTACCAGTGGTTCGCTGTGCGGGCGCATGTCCCTGCCTACGATGATGCGATTGGTCGCCGCCTGCCCGCGCTCGTATCCGCTAAGAAGGCTTCGCAGGAATTGGGCCGTGGCGTGCCCGATCTTCCACGCGAGGTCCTCGTCGATCTCGCTGCCGTAAAGTCCACGAATATCGTATGCTTTGAATACCTTGTCGATCACGGACATGGGGTTCGGTCCTTTCCACTCGAAGAATGTGAATCATTATTTCCACCGGGCGCGAGAAATGCAATGACCAATAGGCCAGCCTGTGCGCCTGCCCGCACATCTCCATGTCTGGAAGCACCGCGCCGGGCAAAAGTATCGGTCGAAAAGGTGGAGTTCCACAGCCCGGCGCTTGTTCCACCTATGGCGAACGCTGAATCCCGTCGCCGGGTTTCCAGAAGTCCTTCATCCCGCAGGGGATTTTCCCGGTGATCGGCGTTTACCCCAAAATGACTTTCGCCGCGGCGAGATTGACTTTTGTTTCTGCTGCGGCGATGATTCCATCTGGGGGCGTACGCCCGTAGCTCAGCAGGACAGAGCGGCGGTTTCCTAAACCGCAGGTCAGAGGTTCGAGTCCTCTCGGGCGTATTTTCGTTTCGCCCTCCGCTCGGCGTGTCCAGCCTTTGGCTATCCACGAGCGGCGGTTGCCCTTCGGGGCGCCTTTGGCGTCCTGAACCGCAGGTCGGACCTGCCTCCCTTCTGGCGGAGACCAGATAGGCAGGGGTTCGAGTCCTCTCGGGCGTAGTGACGCAAAGTGGAACTGGGTCATGAGAGAGTGATCCACAAGTCCAGCCATTCGAATGGTTGGGCTTTGTAGCGAGCTGGTTACAGACTCCAGTCATTCGAATGGTTGGGCTTTGTAGCGAGCTGGTTACAGACTCCAGTCATTCCCGGCCGATCGAATCGTTCTTCAAGTTTTTTTCTCATCGGGTCGAGATGTAGTGTTGACCGCCCGAAGCGGTTTCGATACACTGGAGTTCCCGCTCGGAAACGAAACGTGTTTTGTCCCGTCCCGGGCCTCGGGTCGATAAGGATCCGCAGGCGGTTTTGAAAATCGTACAAGAGCCATTATCTTCCGACCCGGGCAGCCGGGGCCGAGGACCGAAGTATGGGCACGATGCCCGCGAACCTTGCAATCATAGCGACGGATCGTACATAGGATTGCCCCCTCCGGGGTGACAGCGGACTACTTAAAACGGTTCCTTTTGGTCCTCGACCCCCGCTGCCTGTTCGCATCCTGGGTCGCAGTGCGTGCATGAAGGCAGAAGCGCACCGCTCATCCGGAATCGTCATGGACAAATCGGGCTTGTAGCTCAGCTGGTTAGAGCGCACCCCTGATAAGGGTGAGGTCGTTGGTTCGACTCCAACCAGGCCCAGTTAATTGACAGTTACCAACTGACAATTGTCAATTGCTTCGGGGCCGTAGCTCAGTTGGGAGAGCGCTAGCTTTGCAAGCTAGAAGTCATCGGTTCGAGCCCGATCGGCTCCACTCTTCGTTCGTCTCTCAGGGGCGAGCTTCGTCTTGGCAGGGCCGATCTGTTCCGGATTTCGGGTTGGAAAACGGATCTGGAAAGAGTCGGAACCGGCCTGCGAAAAAAAAAAGACGATTTTTCTTTGAAATTGGAGTTATAATACTTGCAGAGGACTTCGAGAGCCCGTAAACTCTTGGATTCTCTCGTATCCCCGGTTGGTGTGAGTGTGGGGAACGTGTCTCGTTCGGGCCGATATGGTCCGTTCGGGCGAGAGGTTGCAGTTTGTGAAAAAGGCTCTTTGACAATCACATAGGGATAAGCAGAATAAGTTGGTTTGTTGCAGGCAACTGCAGCGAACCACGAGGTCTGAGAGATATTAAATCCTAAGGCGGTTTGTGAAACATCGTCGTCGGGTCGTAGTAAGGGCCAATGACGAATGTGATCAAGCTACTAAGGGTGCAAAGTGGATGTCTAGGCGTGATGAGGCGATGAAGGACGTGGCAGGCTGCGATAAGCCCAGGTGAGCTGTCAAACAAGCTTTGACCCTGGGATGTCCGAATGGGGAAACCCGGTATCGGCCAATAACCGTTACCATCGACGGATGAATTCATAGTCCGTCGAAGCCAACGTAGGGAACTGACACATCTAAGTACCTGCAGGAAAGGAAATCAACCGAGACTCCGTAAGTAGCGGCGAGCGAAAGCGGATCAGCCCAAACCGTCCCTTCGGGGGCGGGGTTGCGGGCGCTATTCAGGAGTTACAAAGGCAGCGGTAGCTGAAGAGTCTGGAAAGTCTCACGATACAGGGTGAAAGTCCCGTAAGCGAAACCGCAGGCCCTCCGTTACGTATAGCGTACCAGAGTAGCACGGAGCTCGTGGAACTCCGTGTGAAGCTGGGGAGCCCACTCTCCAAGGCTAAGTACTCCATCACGACCGATAGCGGACAAGTAGGGCGACTGAACGATGAAAAGTACCCCTATTAGGGGAGTTAAAAGTACCTGAAACTTTGCACTTACAAGTTGTCGGAGCCCTATGCTTCGATCTTCGGATCGAGGAACGGGTGACGGCGTGCCTTTTGCATAATGAACCGGCGAGTTATCGTCTGCGGCCTGGCTAAGTTCTTCCGGAACGGAGCCATAGGGAAACCGAGTCTTAACAGGGCGACCATGTCGCAGGTGGTAGACGCGAAACTGAGTGATCTACCCATGGCCAGGTTGAAGCGTCCGTAAAAGGTCGCGGAGGACCGAACCCACTAACGTTGAAAAGTTAGGGGATGAGCTGTGGGGAGGAGTAAAAGTCTAATCAAACTCAGAGATATCTCGTTCTCTCCGAAATAGCTTTAGGGCTAGCCTCGAGTCATTACGCGACGGGGGTAGAGCACTGGTTGAAACGCTGGGGCTACCCGCCTACGGCCTTCAGTCAAACTCCGAATACCGTCGCGCGAACCTCGGGAGTCAGACTGCGGGGGATAACCTTCGTGGTCAAAAGGGAAACAACCCAGATCGCCGTCTAAGGTCCCTAATCCATGCTAAGTGATTAAGGAAGTCGAATTGCACTAACAGCCAGGATGTTGGCTTAGAAGCAGCCACCATTTAAAAAGTGCGTAACAGCTTACTGGTCGAGCAACTCGGCGCCGATAATGATCGGGACTAAGCATGGTACCGAAGGCGCGGACCTGCGTCGCCTTGTGCGAAGCAGGTGGTAGGAGAGCGTAGCTGTCGGCGTTGAAGGCGTACCGTAAGGAGCGTTGGAGCGGCAGCTAGTGAGAATGCCGGTATGAGTAACGATAAAGCAGGTGAAAATCCTGCTCGCCGTAAGCCTAAGGTTTCC
>JAJRYB010000123.1 GCA_024275995.1 Planctomycetota bacterium
ACTGACCGATTCTCCCAAGCCCGAAGGGCTGGAAGAGGTTGGCCGGGGGCGTAAGCCCCCGGTGGTAATGGAGTTGTGGAACCAGCCCCGAAGGGGTGACAGAGAAGCCGACCGGTGGTAAAGAGTCGGTTTCGTTTCTACCGCCCCGTCGGGGCTTGGTTGTTAACAGCCTATCATCCGGGGGCTTACGCCCCCGGCTAATTTCTGTGCGGCCTTTCAGGCCTCGATAATCGGTCAGTTTGAGTAAAAAGCTATCAACACGGAGAACGCAGAGAACGCAGAGAAAAACAAAAAGCAGTTTGGTTTTATAAACGAAAAACCTGTTTTTATCTCTGCGTTCTCTGCGTTGAGAACGTTTTTCTGGGATGCGCGAAGTGCGCATAGGGCCGCCCCGGCCGCTGAGCAGCGACCGGGGCGAGGGCATTGGTGCTGGGCCATTTATGCAGGCCAGCTTGCGGTTGCCGAATTTTAACGTTTTGCGGACATTTTTCCGGGCAGGTTCGGCGGCTTTTATCTCACCTCACCCGTCCCGAAAGCGCCTGCGAGCCGCTTATCAATCTTTGAAACGGCCCGTCAGGACCACGCGCGTGTCCTTCAAAGATCAATAACGTTTACCGCACGGGAAATGTACGATACAATGCGCCCCCGGCAAATCGGACCGGGATAAAATTGTTAAAAAGCGGATAGACATGCGAACAATCGGCCTTACTATCGTGCTGGCGCTTCTTGTTTCGACGGTCGGCGTCGGGTGCGCCAATTACACCGAACCAATCGCCCCGCTGCGCCCACTCACCCCGTCTGAGCGCAACTTCCGGATCGTCTGGCGCGCGTCGCTGGACGTGCTGCGGAGCTACGGCTTCCGGATCGACCGGATGGACCCGCGCGACGGAGTGATCAGCACGTTCGCGATGACCGGCAAGCACTTCTTCGAGTTCTGGCGCAAAGACACCGCGACGGTCTCCTCGGCTGCGGAAAGCGCCATCCAGACGATCTACCGCGACGTGACGGTGACGCTCCGCCCCGCCGATGCCGACGGGCGAGCCTATTACGCCTTCGTGATCGTCCGCGCAAAACGGTCCGACCTGGGCACGCCGCAGGTCTCCAGCGTTTCGGAGGCCTACTCGCTGTTCCAACTGCCGGGGGATCGCATATCGAAGGGACGCAGGTGGTTTCTGGAAGACTTCGGCCGGGACCGTAAGGGGCCTGACGTAGTCAAGCTGGGCCGCGATTACGCGCTGGAGGCGAAGATCCGCGCGGACATACTCGCCGCCGCAGGCTCGTCGGCGAGGGTTGCGCCGCGACCTTCCGCTACGCCAAAACCAGTCCCCGCGCCCTGAACGCCGGTAGCCCGTAGCCCTACCGTTACGCGACTCGGATTTCAAAAAGCGCCCCTTTTGCGCGCACGAAAAGTCCGGTTGACCCTCAAAACGGGACAGAAAATATAAAATTTCTTATTCCGGCCCGGCCGTGAGTTACGCGATTCATTTCTCCGAAAGTTCCCATTTTGAGCCGCACAAAAGCGGGTATTCGCCCAAGTATGGGGGGAGGTGTACTCTCCCCGCGAACAAGGAACAGCTGGATTCAACGCAGAGAACGCAGAGACCGCAGAGAAAAGCAAAACGAGTTTTGGTTTTAAAAACAAAAGATCTGTTTTTACCTCTGCGTTCTCTGCGTTCTCTGCGTTGAGTGCTTTTGAGGTTGTTTCTAAAGGAGAAAAGAAGATGGCCGGTTACAGAGACCTTGCGCGAATGATTCAGAAGGGCGTGCGACCCGCGGAGATTATCGAACGGATGAACGTCCGGCCCAGCCGGTTGAAGGAGATGATGAACGGCCGGCGTCTTCGTGACTTGCTGGAGATCGAGCGTCAGTTGGCGGCTGCGATTGCCTACCACGCACGCGCCCGTGGCGTTCGCGAGATGCACCGGCGCCTGGTGGACCTGGCGGATTCGCCCGCCGACGAGACCGCCCGCAAGGCGGTGACGACGCTGTTCGCCGACGCCCTTGCCTGCGAGGATCGCGAAAGCGAACTGCCGCCGCGCGACGATCTGCCTCCGTGGATGTACCTTCGTCCGTTGAACGATCCGTCGCGCAACCAGGCGCCTCCGGAACGTCCCTGGTGGAAGGGCGGCAGGGCAGGCGGCAAGAAGAAACGCCGAAAGACAGCGGCGCGGGCCTCGAAATAGTAACTACCTTGAATCACGGATGTTATGAAAGCAACAAGCCTTGTAATCGCGTTCGTTTCGGTCCCTGGACGTTCCGGATTGTCCCAGGATTTGCGGGGTTGTGCGAACTCGTACGCTTTGGTACGCAGGAGGACGAACCGGTTTAGATTGACCTGCGCAATTGCGCGAGCATAAGATACGCAATCAGGAAAGGTTTATTCGATGCACTTGTTGACAGAAGGTGCCCGCGAGTGCGGTACGCCTTGCGAACGGCGTGAAGCGGCCTGGCACCTGCGGCTTCGCGGCGCGGTTGTCGCGCTGCCCTGCTGGGCGCTTTTGATGACGGCGTTTCTGCTCTCGCCGCGCTCGGCTGGGTATGGAACGCATCGTCAACTTGGGCTTCCCTCGTGCTCGTTCGCCGCACGGACGCGCCTGCCGTGTCCCACGTGCGGTATGACGACGTCGGTAACGGCGATGTCGCGCGGCGACGTGTCGGCTGCGTTCAACGCCCAACCGTTCGGCGTGCCGCTGTTCATTGCGGTGGTGGTGGTCGCTTTCGCAGTCACGCTGGAAGTGACGCTGGGAAGGAGCGTCCTGCCGCGTCTGCGCCTGGGGTGGTGGTGCGTATGGACTGTCCTGCTTGGAGTGGCGGCTGGGTGGGGATTGAAACTCGCGATGGGTTACGCCTCCGGCGACTTGCCGATGAGATAATAATGTTGATGGAGATAGACGGATGATCAGGAAATTATGCATCGGGTTGCTGTTACTGGGTGCGGCCGGCTCTTTGGCTGGGTGCGGCCTGGCGCGCTGGCTCACGTGGGTGGTCGCCGGAGGAAGCGATACCGAAACGGTCGAGGCGCAGTTCGACAGGCTCTCCGGCAGCACCGTCGCTGTCGTGGTTCACGCCGATCACAAGATCAGGTACGAATATCCCTACGCCCAGCTCGAACTGTCTTCGGTGGTGGCGGAGGAAATGCGGAACAACATCAAGAAAATTACGGTGGTCGATCCTCGCAAGATCGTGCGGTACCAGGCACAGAACGTCAACTGGAACGAGATGCAAAGAACGAAGCTGGGAAAGGTTTTCAACGCCGACTTCGTCCTGTTCATCACGCTCATGGAGTTCACCACGCGCGAGCCGGGAAGCATGAACCTCTATCGCGGGAGGATTACCGCGGAGGTCGATCTGTGGGAAACGTCCCAGCCGGAGCGAGATGCCACCGTCTGGCGAGAGAGCGACCTGAGCGTGCGATTCCCGGAAAAGGACCCCGTCGGGTCCCTCAGCAACAACGACGGGCAACTGCGGTACATGACCGTAAAAAAGTTCGCACAGAAACTCGTCCGCCGATTTTACGAACATGAGAAGAAGATCAAGCCATGAAAAAGCCCGCATTCTATCCGGTGCTGCTCGTCGCGGCGATCCTTCCGATGTTCATGGGTGGATGCGCTGCGTTCGCCTGGCTGGCGACGCAACTCGCCCCGCCGCAGACAGTGGAGGCTGTCTACAAGCCACCGGCGGGAAAGACGATCCTTGTCTTCGTGGACGATATCACGCACCAGGTCAGCTACGAACCTCTCAAGGGTGAGCTGACCAGGCTTCTCGGAAAGCGCCTTCGGGATAACAAGGTGGCGGCGAAGACTGTTCCCTACGAGGACCTGCAACGGCTCGCTTTCTCGACGTCAAAGTTCAACCAGCTCGCCGTTTCGGAAGTGGGCCGGCGACTGGGCGCGGATATCGTGCTGTACGTGCAGATCGACAGGTTCTCGCTGAAGGACAATCCGATAAGCCCGATCTGGCGTGGGCGGTTCGGTGCGACCGTCCGGATGGTGGACGTGCGGAAGGGCAGGCTTTGGCCCAGGGATCGCGAACAGGGCTACCCGATGCCGGACCTGCAGATTGCCCCCACGACCGACCCGTCACCCACGTACGCCGCCCGCCTGTCGAGCATCATGGCCGAGAAGATGGCCGAGGCTATCGCCAACCTCTTTTACGATCACGAGATACGTGCTGAAGACTCATGGGGCAGGTCGCAGGACGGGCAGGAAGAGATCCAATAGGCCGCCCGCAATGGGATAAAGTTTTTTGCCGTCACAATATAATCGTATCTTCTTTGTGAGCCAGGGGTTATGTTGCCCCGCCGCCGCGGGCGATTCAAGTCGGTCGGCATAACATATTGACATTGACAGGATTTATGGTATATTAATACTGGAGCATGGGAGCGGGATCGGCTGAAAGGCGGTCCCGGCAGTATGTGAGGAAGGAGTGAGGGATG
>JAJRYB010000124.1 GCA_024275995.1 Planctomycetota bacterium
AAAATATTTTTTTATATCCCCCGGCAGTGCCGGGGGCTTACGAGGATCGCATTTCCAAAAGTTCCCGGTTTGGGTAGCTAAAACGTGGGTATTGGCCCAAGTATGGGGGGCGGTTACAGAGCGGGAGAACGTAGATAGTAGAGAGTAGAAAAACGCCTGACGCTTCGACAAGCAAACACGCCAATCGAGCGGGAAGGCTCTCCCGCGGCCTACTCTCTCCTTTCTACTACCTGGCCTGTGGCCATAGCCTTGCCAGGCTGTGTGGATGCTATTTGAAAAGTGAATAGATTGACCAGTTTCAATTGACCATTGACAATTGGACAGCAAAACAGCGCTCCGCGAAGCATGCACCTTGTTTCTGTTTTTACCGATTAACCAGTCAACCAGTTAACCGGTTAACCAGTTAACCGGTCAAAAACAACTGCTGCGGAGCGGCAAGCCGATTGTGAGCGACGCGCAACCTTCGAGCAATAAAGATGTTACGCCTTCCTGAACCCTGATTCCAGGTCCCCAAACCCTGTTTTTTTTCGTTCCCTGTTGTTCCAGCCTGTTCCAGGATTTGCAAACCGGTACGAAGTGGTACGAAACGGTACGCTTTGGTACGTTCTCCTGCGCAACGGCCTGTCGCGGTGTCTCGTCTCATAGAAAAAGCTCTTTTTACTTGAAAAACAGGCGTTTTTGGGTTAATCTGTGCGGTGTTGAAGTTGTGTCACGTCTTGCCGGGAGACATTTCTGATGAGTAAAGGTACAGTGAAGTGGTTCAACGACGCCAAGGGGTATGGTTTTATCCAGGCCACCGAGACGCAGGACGATATTTTCGTTCACTACTCCTCCATCCAGGCGGAAGGCTTCAAGAGCCTTGTCGCCGGCGAGGAAGTGGAGTTCGACCTGGTCAAGGGTGACAAGGGCCTCAAGGCAGAGAAAGTTTCGCGGACCGTAGCAAAGGTGTAAAGGTCTGTGCCTGAGTGAAGGCTTCGCCGGGACTTGAAGGGCTTGTCCGGCGAGGTTCCGTATGGACGAAGGCGGAAGTTTCGTCGTGACGGGGTTGGCAACGGAAGGCCGGGACTGCTGTTCGTGGCGCCGGCGGCGAGGTCGCTCTGCGCTCAATCGACGAAAAACGGCGAAAAAGAGGTTACGGCCGGAAAGACGCCGCGTTATAACGTCGGGGAGAACTTATCCCCTCTGAGAGAAAGGATTCGGAATGAACAAGGGACTGTCGTCAAAAATCGGATCGTTCGTTTCGCTCCCGCTGGCTACGCTGCTGGTGATTTTTTTCTTCCTGCCCTGGGTTGAACTGACGTGCGATTCTCCCATGGGTAACAAGCGGATGGCCACGGCAAGCGGATGGGAACTTACGCGGGGCGAACTCAGCGAAGAGAAAGACGGTAACATGGTCGGCGGTGGTTCGATGCGATCCGCTGCGGGTAATACGTCGGGCAAGCCGCAGAAGTCCGCAGAACCTAAAGAGAAGAAGGAGATGGACGAGGCCATCGACGCCAGGCCGTTGTTCATCGCGGGGCTGATCGTCCCGGCAGTCGCTCTTCTGGTGGGCCTGTTGAGCGTATCGGGTTCGATGAAGCCCGCCCAGGCTGGAATGGCACTGGTCGTGCTGGGAATCCTCGGATTGATCGTGATGGTGATGGCGGCTAACGTGGACTTCTCCGATGAGATCATGAGCTTCCAGGAAAAAGAGAATAAGGCCAAGGCGCAGGCCCCGCCACCTGCCACCCAGGGTGCAGGCCCCAGCGGCGCCATGGGACAGGCGATGGGTAACGCCATGGCTGAGAGCATGAAGAAAGATATGAAGAAGTACCTCAAGACCTCCGCGCTGGGGATTGCGTGGACGTGCCTGGCTTTCTACATTCTGCTGGCGGGATGCGGCGCGGCGAACGTGGCGCTATCGGGCAAGTCCGGCGGCGCTTCCGGCAGCGGCGGAATAGAGCGGCAGGCGTCCGGGGACTCGGCGACTCCTGAATCGGTAACCCTTCCACCGCCGGACATAAACGTCCAGCCGCCCGCGACCCATGGAACAGGCGGGTCTTTCGATACGCCGCCGACGCCACCTGCGATATAGCGGGAAAAACGCGACTCGAGGGCGAGACGCTATGTATGTGCGCATCCGCATATGTGGATGTGGGCATGGCCTGGGTTCGTCAGTCCGTCCGACGGTCAGTCCGTCTCGCCGTTCTCGCGGACGATCCGGTTAAGCCCCGCGACGATCGCCCGCACCGCGGCCTGGTCGATGTTCGTGTCGCTCCCGACGCCGAAACGGGTCTTTCCACCGGGCAGTTCCAGGGGGACATAGGCCATCGCCTGTGCCTCCGCGCCGCGACCGATCGCCTGCTCGAAGTAATCCTCGATCGTGAACTCGGCGTCGCAGATCTGATTCATCGCATGAACGAACGCGGAGATCGGCCCGTTGCCCTCGGCGCAGACGACCTTCTCCTCGCCGTTGACGCGGATGCGGACCTCGCCGTGGATGTGCGTCGGGTCGTCGTCGTCCGGACGTGGCCAGTATCCCAAAAGCTCGAACGGCCCGGCTGGATTCACGAACTCGCTGAGGAAAAGCTCGTGGACCTCATCCGCGGATATCTCGCGGGCGACCTTGTCGGAGTACTTCTGAACGGCGGCGCCGATTTCCGGGTGCATGCTCTTGGGCGCTTCGATTCCGTATTCCTGCTCCAGCACCCACGCGATTCCGCCTTTGCCGGACTGCGAGTTGATGCGAATCAGCCTCTGGTATTTTCGACCAAGGTCCGCCGGGTCGATGTGCAGGTAGGGGACCTTCCACCCCACCCCGAACAGCTCGGCCGATTCCTTCAACTTGTGAAGCCCCTTGCGGATGGCGTCCTGGTGCGAACCGCTGAAGGCGGTGAATACGTACTCGCCGACGTAGGGTTGCCGCGCGGGGATCGGCATCCCGGTGAGCCGCTCGACGGTTTCGGCGATCTTCATTATGTTCGTCAGATCCAGCCCGGTATCCACGCCGCGGGATTCGAGATTGGCCGCCATCACCACCAGGTCGACGTTTCCGGTGCGCTCGCCGTGACCGAACAGCGCGCCTTCCACTCGACCCGCTCCCGCCAGCAGGGCCAGCTCGGTCGCGGCGATGGCCATACCCTGATCGTTATGGGAGTGCACCGAGACCAGCACCTTGTCGATCTGCGAGAATCGCCGGCGGAACAACTCGATCATGTCGGCGTAATGGTTGGGCGGGCGTCTCTCGACGGTCGCCGGCAGGTTGAGGATCAACGGCCTGTCGCTGGTGGCGCGACCCCATTCCTCGAAGACCGCCTCGCATATCTCCAGGGCGAACTCGATGTCGGTATCGGTGAACTCTTCCGGGGAGAACTCCAGCCGCAGGTCGGATGCGCCGTTCGCCTCGGCGAGATCGCGGATTTGCCCGATGCTTCGCACGGCCATCTTCAGCGTCTCGTCGCGCGTGAGTGCGAATACCTGGCGCATGTGCAGGTCGCTGGTGGCGCAGTAGGCGTGCACGATTCCGCGCGGAACTCCACGCAAGGACTCGAACGTCCGGTCGATCAGTTTCTCCCGGCACTGCGTCAGCGCCATTATGAACACGTCGTCGGGTATGTGTCCGGCGTCCACGAGGCTCCGCGTGAAGTCGAAGTCATCCTGGCTGGCGGATGGAAAGGCAACCTCGATGTGCTTGAAGCCCGTCTCGCAGAGCAGGCGGAAATACTCGAGCTTCCTTGCCGCGCTGAGAGGGTTGGGCAGCGCCTGGTTCCCGTCGCGCAGATCCACCGAGCACCATACGGGGCTTGTCTCGATGGTGCGCCCGGGCCAGAGTCGATCCGGAAGGTCGATCGCCGGCGGTGGGACGTATTTCCTTGCCGCCTTCCGTTGGTCCGCAGGCGGATCGGCGATCTTGTCGTCCTTGTTATCGGTCACGATTTACTCCCGTCTGGCGGCCCGAGGCCACCGGTGATATTCTTCGTCTCTTCACCCACTGCGATCCGACTAAAAAAAATCGGCCCCGCAATCCTGTTCGGACCGCGGAGCCGGTTTTGTCGGCAGGTTCATTCCGCGATCCGTCAGCGCAGCAATAGCCCGAGCAGCAGGAGCACGCCCAGGTTGTCTGTCTGACGGATCATAAAGACCTCTATTAATATGTTATCGGTCGTCGAGGGGTTCTTCAAGTGAATATTTTGGATTTCAAATCTATCTTATATCTCAAATTTCAAATCTCAGATCTCAGAGCGGCGCCGGTGAAAAAGAAGAACCGGATGGCTCGGTTCGAGCTACCCGGTTCATGCGCCCCCTTGCATATCCGGCAGGGGGGTGTCCGCTGCATACATTCGACGAAAAAAATAGGCGGGCCGCCCAACGCCACACACTTAAGCGCCCTCCAGGGCGACCCGGGCCAAAAGCATTCAGTGTATCAGGTCGGTCGCATCCTCTATCGCTCCCGTCAGGTCCGCCTGCGAAAGCGGCTTGGCGAGGCAGGCGTCAAAACCGCGCGACAGGATCTCGCTCCTGCGAGCGTCGGACAAATCCGCAGTCGTGGCGATCACCGTCGCCGCCTGGAGGTCGGGAACGGACTTTATGTTCGAGCAGATAACTTCCGCCTCGTTCGGGTCGCGGTCGACGTCGAGGATGACGACGTGCGGTAGAAACTGCTGGGCGAGGACGCCGGCCTCGAAGTCGCCGTCGGCGGAGCTGACCTCGTAGCGCCCGGTGGCGCGGAGGGCGTCGAGGAGGTCGACGCCGATAGACTCGTCGAACACCATCACCCGGCAGAGGCCGCTTTCGATCCCGTCGAGCGGGATTCCGTGAACCCGCATGAAGGCGATGAGCTGCGGCAGTGGGATGCGGCGGTCCCTGCTTCCCGGTATGCGATATCCGCGAAGTTTGCCGGAGTCGAACCACTTGCTCACCGTGCGCGGAGCGACGTGGCAGATCCTCGCAACCTGCCCGGTGGTCAGTACTTCTTTTTGATGCGTGGTTCTCATGTTCGTATAGGGTCCACCCGTAATAATGCTTCCGGAAGATTTAATCGGCTTTGTGGAGCGAGTCTTTAACAAGGACGGCAAGTTACGAGAGGGTTTTTCGATGGTGCGCCGCACCCGGCAGCACCCGTTTCGCCCGGGCGACTTGGTTATCGGGAGCGGTTCAGATATGATGCCCCTTTCGGGCGATGGACGCACAGGCGGCTTACCGCAGGAGAAGGCATGTTCGATTTGTTATCCGACCTTAATGAGCCTCAGAGAAGCGCGGTGACTCACGTGGACGGCCCGCTGCTGGTACTCGCGGGGGCAGGATCGGGAAAGACCCGCGTCATCACGCGCAGGTGCGCCTATCTTATCAGCCAGGGCGTGGCGCCCTGGCATGTGCTGGCGATCACCTTTACGAACAAGGCGGCCGGTGAGATGCGCGAGCGCGTCGAGGCGCTCGGAACGCCGCGAGGCGCGACGGTCAGCACGTTTCATTCGCTTTGCGCGATGCTGCTGCGCGAGTTCGCCGACGAGGCGAATCTGTCGCCCAACTACTCGATCTACGACCGGGCCGACCAGATCCGCCTCGTCAAGGAGGCGATGTCGCGGGCGAATCTGCCGGACGGCAGGTTCACCCCCGGCGCAATTCACGGGACAATCTCCAACGCCAAGAACGACCTGTCGAGTCCGGAGGCATACGACAGTCACGCGGGCGACTACTACAGCAGGAACGTCGCGAAGGTCTATCGCGAGTACGAGAAACTGCTCTCGGCGAACAACGCGCTGGACTTCGACGACCTGCTGCTTCGCATGGCGGCTCTTCTACGCGACCGGGCCGACGTCCGCGACGCTCTCGCCCGGCGGTATCGATACGTGCTTATCGACGAGTACCAGGACACGAACCGGGCGCAGTACATAATTGCTCACGGGATAGCGGCCGGTCACAAAAATATCTGCGCTACCGGCGATCCGGACCAGAGCATCTACGCGTGGCGCGGCGCGGACATCGGAAACATTCTCGAATTCGAGGAGGACTATCCCGACGCGACAGTCATACGCCTC
>JAJRYB010000125.1 GCA_024275995.1 Planctomycetota bacterium
CGGCCATACAACCAATCGGGAATGCCCATTCCCGATATCGCCCGGCGAAACGATCCCTGCCCCGCGAAGAACAACTCCGGGTCCCGCTGATGCGCAAAGGCCTGCAAGAGCACGAAGAACGCCAGCAGCAGTGTTATCATGTCCGAGAAAGACACGATCCACGCGGGTACTTCGTCTGCCTGTTCCTGTGGCGGTGGTTTCCTGCGCGTCACTGGTAGGTCCTTTCCGACAGGAGCGAAATCGCCACCACCGGCCCCTTGTGCGCGGATGGAGGGGTGTCCGGCGGTCGCGACGACGTGCTGAAACGCCCCCTCGCTATTCGCCTCTTCAGCGTGAGGTATCGCACGATGGCGACCGATCTCTGCAATCCGAGAGACGTTCCACCGGGCGATAACGACAGGCTGGACTCGCTGACGATCACCTTGCACGGCATGCGTCGCAGGAATTGCGCGAGCTTGTCCAGAGACGCCCTGCCGCTCGATCGCAGGCGAGTCGTGCGGCCGAGGAACATCCTGTCGGACGGGATGCGGAGCACCCGCAAATCCTTGTAGGCGTCGGTATTTCTTAATTCGAGCGGATTTTTCGGACGGGAGATACTGGCAGGCTCTTCGTCGGTGGGCTTCTCGCTGCCTTCTTTCGTATGATGGACCGGTTTTTCAGGCGGGGGCATCATCGAGTCCGGCACCTCGCGCTCCTCGCGGAAAATTGACTCGTACTGGCGATACTCGAACGCCCCGGCGAGCTTCTTGAGCTTGACTTCTTCGAAAGACGAAAACGTCAGCAGCAGCACGAAGAAGCACAGAAGCAGCGTCATGCAGTCGCAGAACGTGACGATCCACGCACCGGTGGAACCACCGCCTTCGCCCGATTGTCGTTTCCGTCCGGCCATGTGTTATCTCAAATACTCGGTCTCAGTTCTTCGCGCCTGCTCTCCGAGATGAAAGTCTGCATTTTTTCCCTGACCGCCGTCGGCGATTCGCCGCGGATGATCCCTAAAAGCCCCTCGACCGTCATTTCGCGCAGGAGGGACTCCTTCTGCGATCGGATTCCCAGTTTCCCCGCCAGCGGGATGAAGACCAGGTTCGCCAGCAGCGCCCCGTAGAACGTGGTGATCAGGGCGTTGGCCATTCCGACGCCGATCCCGGACGGATCGTCAAGGTTTCCGAGCATCTGCACCAGTCCGATCAGGGTTCCTATCATTCCGAACGCCGGGGCGCTGGCGCCCATGAATTCGAGGATTTTCTTTCCGCTGGCGTGCCGTTCGCGAAGATACTCGACCTCCATCCCGAGTTGTTTATCGACGGTCTGTTCACTCTGTCCGTCTATCACCATCCGCAAGCCCTTGACGAGAAAGTCGTACCCGGCCTCCGAAAGCTGGCGTTCCAGCGCCAGTGCGCCGTCGCGACGGTTGATGGCGGAGTAGTTCACCATTTTCTGGATCACGTTCGATTCGCTCGGAAGCTTGCACAGCAGCGTCTTCTTGATAACCGCGAAGATACCCAGAAACTGATCGAGCGAAAAATGGATCAGCGTCGCCGACAGCATTCCCCCGACGGTAATCCCCATGGACGGTATGTTAAAGAACACCATCGCATCGCCGCCGGACACGACGCCGAAGAATACGCAGAAGAAGCCGGCGGTAATCCCGATGATTGTCGCGATGTCCAAACTACTTCCCTTTCTCTCTGACGCGTTTGAGCTTGTCGCAGAGACGCGCCGCCAATCCCTCTGTCTTCATCGTCGCCAGCAGTTGGGCCGCCGATCGCTCCGACATGTAGTACAGAATCCGGACCACGTCGTCGTCCTGATTGTTCATGCACATGTTCTCCATGATTCTCGCCCCCTCCGTCGGGTCCATTTTTTCGTAGATCGCAGCCGTCTTCTTGATGTTCTTCCTCTCCTCCGTACCGATCAGAACTCGCGATTTTTCCAGCTCGGCGCTCAACTCCTTCAGGCGAAGCAGCGGCGCGACGAGCTTGTCGCGAAGTTCCTCGATATCCTTCGCTTCCTTGGCGAGCATGTCCCGCGCGATTCGAAGACGTTTCTCCCGCTCCTCAAGCTTGCGAAACCGATTTTGATACTCCGCCTTTTCGCTTCGCAGCTTTGCTATCAGCTCGCGCATCTGTTCCTGGGAGGGGTTGAGCTTCCGGAAGGTATCGTCCGAGAGTTTCCCGACGACGGACCGGTCCTTCACCGCGGCGCCGACCGGCTGCTTGCCGGCGGGAGTGTCCGGCTTCTTGCCGAACACGTACGAGAGACCGAATGAGGCTACGAAACTCGCGACACCCACGCCGATCAGAATGATCAATCCCATTTTCTTTGCGAACATGCCCTGCTCCTATGCCGCTCCGGATGTCCGTGCGGCGATTACCTTTCGCGCGAAGGCGCCGTTTGCGATTTCGTCAAGCCGCTTCCGCTCTCTGCGAAGCTGCTCTTTCACATACGATTTCCTCGCCTCTTCGCCGAGGCGCTCCAGCGTTTCCCGCGACGACTTGACCTTCAGAAGCTTCTCCCGCGTTTCCACCAGGCGGGATTCGATTTCCCTGATCCGTTCGCGGAGGGCATCGATCCGTTTTTCTTCAGCCTCGGCATATCGAAGGAACATCTCCTGCCTGCGAATGCGCTCGGTAATTTCCTGCCGGGCGATTCGACGCAACGCCGCCCGCTGTATCGCCATCCGCCGCACGATCTCCTGACGCACGCCGGCGAGATTGTGTGAAATCTCCAGGAGCTTCGAGCGGAGCAGAAGTTCCCTTTGGATCGTCACGTCCAGAAGACGCTGTAATTTCCACCTGAATGATCTCACGTATTTTCCTTACCGGCGCCCGCGTCGGCAGCAGGCTGTTCCGAGGGCATCAGGGCGTCCCATCTCTGAGTAATCTCGCACAACCACTGCCTCGTCCGCTCGATATCCGTCGCCTGCCCGGCCGGCTGCATCAGAAACTCGTTGACCCGGTCGATCAGCGAAATAGCCTTGTCGATCTTCCGATTGCTGCCCGCGGCGAAGGCGCCGATATTGATCAGGTCTTCGGCGCCCTGGTAGGTCGCGTAGATCGCACGGAACTTCTGGGCGGCGAGGTAATGCTCCGGCGTCGTAACGGACGGCATCAGTCGGCTGACGCTCTGGAGAATATCGACGGCGGGATAGTGGCCCTGCTCGGCAAGCTTGCGCGAGAGAACTATGTGACCGTCCAGAAGCGACCTGGCGCTGTCGGCGATCGGATCGCTCAGGTCGTCGCCTTCGACGAGGATCGTCAGGATCCCGGTTATCGAACCCTTCTCGGACTGCCCGAGACGTTCGATGAGTCTGGGCATGAGGCTGAACACGCTCGGACAGTACCCCTTGGTGGTAGGCGGTTCGCCGGCAGCGAGACCTATCTCCCGCTGCGCCTGGGCGAATCGCGTCAGGGAGTCCATCATGAACAGCACGTTCGCCCCGCGGTCCCGGAAATATTCCGCTATCGCTATCGCCACGAACGCCACCTTCACCCGCTGGATCGGAGAGGCGTCCGACGGCGCCACGGTAACGACGCTCTTGGACAGTCCTTCCTCGCCGAGAGACTCTTCCAGGAAGTGCCTCACTTCCCTGCCTCGCTCGCCGACCAGCGTCAGGACGTTTACGTCCGCGTCGCTGACACGCGCTATTTCGCCGAGCAGCGTGCTCTTGCCAACGCCGCTTCCGGCGAAGATTCCCATGCGCTGGCCGCGACCGGTCGTGAGGATCCCGTCGAGCGAGCGTATTCCGAACGACAGCGGTTGGGTGATTCGTTTCCTGCCCATGGGCGGTGGGGAAGCGTTATCCAGGGAGCGCCACTCCTCGCCGATAAGCGGACCCTTTCCGTCGATCGGACGGGCCATTCCGTCGATGACCCGCCCGAGAACAGATTCCGACAGGCGAATGTAACGGGGGGTGGACCGGACGATAACCTGGTCCCGAGGCGCGATCCCCTCGATGCTCTCAAGCGGAAGCAGGACGCGGTTTTCGTTGTGGAAGCCGACCACTTCCGCCGGAACCCGTCTTCCGTCGGTGAGGCGAATCTCGCAGATCTGTCCGATTCCGACCGGCGGACCTTTCGACTCGACCGTCAGACCGGCAACGCGAACCACGGTCCCGCGGCAGCTCAGCAACTGCAGGCCGTCAATCTTCGTTTGATACTTGTCCAGGTCGACGATGCTCATTGTTTATTCGGGGCTTTCAGCGTTTCGCGGATTTCTTCAAAGTGAGAGTCGATTTCCGAATGCACGATGCCCTCGGACGTTACCAGCAGGCACTCAGCCCTGCGGACCGTCGGGTCACCGACGAACCTCAGCCGCTCGTCGGAAGGCGATTCGTCGGACTTCTCGATCATCTTGCAGCATTTCAGGTCGTCCGGGTGCAGGTGCACGGTAATACGCTGGCGGGGTGGAACGTGTCGCAAGGCTTCGGTGACGATAGGCTCGATCTCGTGGCGCGAGGTATGAATCTCCTGCATGATCACTTTTTTCGCGATCCCTATGGCCAGGTCGATAAGCTGCCCTTCCGCCTCGCGCAGGATTTGCGCATGGATCTGCTCCAACTCGGCGACGCTCCTGTCCATCGCCTGCCTTGCCTGGCGAATGGCCGCCAACTCGCCGTCGATGGACGCCCGCGCCTGACGGGCAGCGTCCTGTTCCGCTCCGGCCCGGTCCGACGGACCCGCTCCGGCGTCGGCATCCGAATCGCCGATCACGCTGACCGATTGCAGCGGTCCGGGCACGGAAATTTTCACCGTCTGCGGCACGTTCGTCAGTTCTCCTCAAAATCCAGCGAGCCGGCGGCGTTCAGCTCCCGCAGGCTTTCCAGTATCGTTTCGCGGGCGGTTTCGATCTCTTCGCCCTTGGGCTTGGACAGCAGGGACGATTCCTCGTCGAGCATCGCCGCCGCACGCTCCGAAATGTTCGATCGGACTTTTTCGACGACGGTCTCGTCCGCCCCGACCATCGCCAGGGCAAGCTGCCTGGAATCGACCCCGCGGAACGCCTCCTGCAAGGCGCGTTCGCCAATGACGGGAAGGTCCTCCCACATGACCATCATCTTCCGGACGAGATCGGCGGTTTCCTGGTCCTGTTCGGCGACGGCATTGATCATGCTGTCGCGGAACTCCTGGTTCTGCTCCCTCAGAAGGACGGCGACCTTCCGCAACTGAACGTCGCGGGACGAATCTGTCGTAGTAGTGGCGACCTCGCCGGATTCCCGTTTTACTTCCATCCGGCTGCGAATCATCGATGCGACGCGCACCTTCGCTTCGGAGGAGACCTTGTTGGCGCCGGTCATTCCGCGAATAACGTCCGAACGGATTTCGTCCGGAAGCATGGGAAGCAGCTTAGCGCTCTTACCGGCGGGCAGCTCCGCCATGACCAGCGCCGCTACCTGCGGCGACTCGCCGTCCAGCGCCGCGGCGATGGCGTTTACACCGGCGGATCGCAGAAACATGAACGGGTCTTTCCGTTCCATCAGGTGCTGGACCTTGCCCATTGCCGATCGCGCCTGATCCTGTCCCAGAACGTCGCCCAAAAGCTGTTCGACGTACTGCTCGCCCTGCGGCGCGTCGTCACTGCGGCGGAGCATGGCGGCGAATTCGTCGACAAGTTCACGCACCGATCCGGATTCTTCTCCGGAGGTTTTGATGTACGCCATCTCCGCCACGATTTCCGTGACCATATCATGCTCGGCGCCCTTGAGTAGCTCGGCCGCCGTCCCGCTGTCCAGGCTCGCCAGCAACAATGCCGCCTTGCGTGCGCCGTTTAACGTCACTTACTACTCTCCTTCCTCGTTTTGGACCCAACTGAGAAACAGGCGTTTGACCTCTTCCGGATTTTCCTGAAGTGCGCTGGTGATCTGCGATCGGAGCAATTCCGTGTTCACTTCGGCGGCGCCCCCGCTGCCGGGAAGCAGATTGTTCGCCGACGCCACCTGCCCCTCCACCGCCGGAGACGCCGAATTCTTCTTCGATCCGTGGAAAATCCTCAGCGCCAGCAGCACGCCGATAACCAGGACCCCCAGGGAAGACTGCCTCGCCATATCCAGCCAGAACTGCATCCCGCCCCCCTCGTCGCCGGTATCGGCAACGGCGGCTACGTTCGCCTGGTGAAACGGCGCATCGACCACTTTCAGCTTGTCGGTATCCGTCAGGCCCAGCGCGCTGCGGATTATCTCCTCGACGTCCTTGATCGCGAGTTTCGCCGTCGGGGCCGTATCGTCGCCTTCCTTCTTCGGCGGCGGCGTCAGATCAACGAATGCCGCCACCATCTTGCTCTTGACCTTTCCGGGCATGTCGGTGGACTGTTCGATCGTCTTGCTTATCTCGTAGTCCGTCTCGGTGGTGCTTTCTTTACCGGGCGTGGCGGTCTTGCCGCCGGAAGACAAGGCGGGAAGCGCCTTGGTCTTGAGCGTTTCCCTCTTTACGACCTTGCCTTCGGGATCGAACTTTTCACTCGTTCGCGTTACGCTCATCGTTTCGAGCGTAACCGACACGCGAACCGACGCGCGGTTAGGTCCGAGAACAGCCGTCAACATGCGCTCGGCCTTTTCGGAAAGGTACTGCTCGACCTGCGACTTGTAATCCAGGATATTGGCGGCGCCCTTGGTCAGTTCGTTCTCTTCGGCGCCCGTGTAAAGTCGCCCCTGCTCATCGACCACGACGACGTCCGTCGTGGTAAGTCCCTCGACGGCGCCGGCGATCATGTGGACGATCGCCGCTACGTTCGTCCGCGAGAGTCGCCAGCCCGCACGGAGCCTCAACGCCACGGTGGCGGTGGCTTTTTTCTGCTGTCCGGTGAAAAGCGTCGCCTCCGGGCGGACGACGTGGACGCGGGCGGCATTGACGCCCTCGATCAGGCGAATGGTCTTTGCGAGTTCACCTTCAATCGCCCGGATGTAATTAACGCGCTGGATAAAAGGACTGGCACCGATTCGATTTTCGTCGAGTACCTTGTACCCCGCCTGTCCGCCGGTGGGCAGGCCTGCGCCCGCCATCGTCAGGCGCAGCGAGTATACTTCGCCCTGTGGAACGTGGATGCTCGTTCCGTTGTCCTTGAGTTCGTAGACGACTTTCGCCTCGCGGATTTTTTCCACGATCCTGGCGGCCTCGTCTGGTTCCAGGTGGCTGTAGAGCAGACCCATTTCGGGCCGGCGCGCCCATCCGACCAGAAGCACTCCCGCACCAATGCACGCCAGCAGGATACCCAGCAGGACGACCCGCTGGATCAGTCCCGCAGAACGCCAGAATTCTCCGATGTTCGACAGTAGAGGTGGCACCGGTTTTTACCGATCCTTTCCCGCGGTCTCAAATCTGCATGTTCATTGTCTGCTTGTACGCCGCGATCACCTTGTCACGCACGCCCATCAGCAGCTTGAAACTCAGGTTCGCCTTCGCCATCGCCGAGATCACCGGAAGAAGGTCTTCGCTCTTTCCGGAAATCAGGTTCTGGACCGCCGATGTCGACGCCTGCTGCTTCTCGTCAACGTTCTGGATGTAGTTCCTAAGCATCGTCCCGAAATCGCCGGACGGTTTTTTCGCGTCCTGCCCGGAAATCGTCGGCGAAGACGGGAGGTTGATGGGACGCATTCCTGGTGTGGGTGTAATACCTGCCATGTTTGTCTGTCCTTAAATGCCTATCTGAGAAGTTCCAAAGTCAGGTTCATTATGTCCTGGTATCGTTTCAGGACCGCGACGTTCGCCTGGTAGCTGCGTGTCGCGACGATCATGTTCATCATCTCGACCGGGACATCGACGTTCGGCATCAGGACGTATCCGTTCTTGTCCGCGTCCGGGTGTCCGGGCTTGAAGATTCGCTTGAACGCCGTGTTCATGTCCGGAACGATTTCCTCTATGGAGACGCCGTCGATATCCCCGCCGGTACTCAGGATCACATCCTGCCGTCGGTACGGCTCGTTCGTGTCGGTCCTGGAGGTGTTGGCGTTGGCAATGTTCCGCGCGATCACGTTCAGGCGGAGAGATTCGGCGCGAAGTCCCGTAACGGCGATATCGACCGGGCTTTGTATTCGATTTACGCTCATGGTTTCACCTCGTCGCTACCTGTTTCTTTGTCCCATCGCCAGTTCCATCTTGCGGAAAGCCCTGGCCAGGATCCGCAGGTACGCCTTGTACATCACGTCGTTCTTGACCATCTCGCCGATTTCCAGGTCCAGGTGCACGTCGTTCCCGTTCGCCGAGACCTTCGTGTTCCGCGGCTGGATTATCTCCGGGACGATCTCGTCGAACTTCACGGACCGGCCGGACTCCATCGCCTCGGCGAGCATCGATTCGAAACGGACCGTGCTGCGTCGAAAGTTCTTCGTCTGGAGGTTCGCGATATTGTTCGCGATGACGGCCTGCCGAACGGACCTCGCCCTCAGGCCCGCCTCGATGTATTCGATTATGCCGGTTCGATCAGCCATCTTCCTTCTCCTGCCGTGCACGGCTCGTATCCGTCGGATCGATATCGCCGGAGCTTCTCGCGAAGCGTCCTGTCGGTGATTCCCAGGAGCTTGGCCGCCTTGACCTGGTGCGATTTCGTCCTGCGCAATGCCTCGAAAATCGCGCTGCGCTCCATCTCGCGAAGCGAGAGGGAACCCGTCCCGCTCCCCTCGGCCCGTCGTCGCGGCGCGGCGTTCGTCCTGAACAGGTCAAGCCCGTCGAGGCTTAAAACCTCGCCCTCTCCGAGGATCAGTGCGGATCGCACCACGCTGCGGAGTTCGCGAACGTTTCCGGGCCAATCGTAGCGATGGAACGCGTCGAGCATTTTCGGGTCCAGGCCGGTGATCCTGCGACAGGTTTCGCGGGCGTACTGGTTCACGAAATGCCATGTGAGGATCTCAATGTCCTCGATCCGGTCCCTAAGCGGTGGAACGACGATCTGTAAACCCCGCAGCCGATAGTACAGGTCCGCTCGAAAACGCCCGTTTTCCACCTCGCGGACCAGGTTGCGATTGGACGTGCTGATTACGCGGACACTCACACGAATGGATTCGCTCCCGCCGAGACGCTCGAAGTCCTGCTGCTCCAGCACCCGAAGCAGTTCCGCCTGGAGACGCGGCGTCGTTTCGGAAATTTCGTCCAGTATAAGCGTTCCACCGTCGGCCCGCTCGAAGCGTCCCTTCCGCTGCGCGTGGGCGCCGGTGAACGCGCCGCGCTCGTGCCCGAACAGTTCGCTTTCCAGCAGCGATTCACTCAGGGCGGCACAGTTCACGCGGATGTAAGGACCGCTACTGCGCCTGGAGGCGTCATGAACCAGCCAGGCGATCAGTTCCTTCCCCACGCCGCTCTCGCCGGTGATCAACACGGGGACCGTGCTGGGCGATACTTTTCGCGCCAACTCGATTGTTCCGAGCAGCGCCTCGCTCACGCCGGCGATCCTCAATCCCCCTCGCCGATCGTCAATATCGCCCGCCGCCAGGGGAACCTCGTGATTCGGAAGCAGCATCTCCAATACCGACCGGACGTCCTGGCGGGTGAGCGGCTTGAGCAACACGTCCCGGCAACCTTCCCGCATAGCTTTTACGCACCTGTCCGCATGCTTCCCGTCGCTGAGCATGATAACGGGACGCTCCGGGAAGGCTTGCACCGACCTGCGTATCAACTGAAAAGACAGGCCATCGCCTCCGTCCAGATCGGCGACGATGAGGTCCCAGTCGCGCATTTCGATATCTTCAAAAGCGTCCGGGTAATCGACCGCGACCTTCCCGCGGATGCCCTTGGCGGCAAGGACCTCCAGAACCAGGCCGGTCGAGCCGGAATCCCTGTTCACGATCAATACGTTATGTCGAATCGTTTTGGCCATACCTGTCGTCTCGATGGTTCAGTTCGCCGCCGTCGGGGTTTTTGTGCGTTTCTGGCCAACCGAAGCGGCCATGCTGCGAGCAATCTGGTCTGCGACTTCCTTCAAAACGCCGTCGGGGCGTCTCCGGGCGTACCACTGAAGCATGTCGATCTGCATCCGGGCCTGTTGCGCCCATGTCGATTCGGAATGCTCCGAAATAACCTTCCCGTACAGTTTCCCTGCCGCCGGGGGATCGCTGCGGCGCAGGCAATTGCCCATCTGGAACAGCAACCACGCAGCCGAGTCGCCTTGCGGATCAGACTTCTGCGCCAAGGCGTACATGGCGTAGGCACTTTCGAGCTGACCTGTCGCAAACAGCGCGTCGGCAAGCTGTTCGGGATCGATTTTTCCCTCCGCAGCAGCCTTGCGAAGCTTCGCCAGCGTCTGTGGCGTCACGACCTGGCGTGCCGGCGCCGAGGTCGGCTGACTCGCCGCGATAAGGGTGTTCAACGGTTTCGCTGATGGCGAATCAGCCACCGGCCGGCTCGTCGCCGGCCGGCTCGTCGCCGGCGCCGACGACGATGGCAGGGGCTTTCGCCGCCTGGCGGTCGTCGCAAGGCGCAGCCGCTTGAGGGCCTCGGTCAATTCGCTCCCGATATCGGCAGAGGCCGGTGGAGTTATGCTCTCCCGTCGCAGGTCCGAAATCGTCCTGCGAACCCGGACCGGATCGACCGGTTGCGACGCGGGCGACTGGGCCGCTGCGACTGTCTGAAGCATCGCCACCACAATGAAGATCACGCCCATTCGCATCATTCGTTCCTGTTCCCGGGTGGATCCGGCATCTCGCCGGACAGCGCGAGCGCAGCGTTTGTGTAGTCCTTTTGCTGGAGATACGCCGAACCTACGATCTGTAGCGCCCGCCGGTTGAGAACGCTCTTTTCGGGCGATTCAACCAGTTCGCGCATCAGGGCGATCGCCTGGTCGGTCTTTCCGATTTTGAGGTAATACTCCGCCAGATCGCACTGCGCCCGCTCCGCCTCGACGCCGGGTTCCATTTTTGGTAGAGCGTCGCTAAGCACCTGCGAGGCGTAAACCCACTGCTTCATCTCGGCGTAGCTGCGCGCCAGCTCGACGCCGATCTTCGCGTGAAGATTCGGATCGCGGAAATTGCGCCGGACTTCGGACAGGAGCGAAACCGCCTTCATCGGAATGCCCATTCGGCGGTACAGGTCCGCACGCATGCACACGGCACGACACTTCTGCCGCTTCGAGAGGTCCTCCCTCTCCAGCGAGCCAAGCACGTCGGCGGCGGCTACGAATTCCTTCCGCTGAATTTGCAGCGACGCCAGCTCGATGAGAACGAGTTTCCGCTGAACCGACGTGGGCCTGGACGCCAGGACGCGACGATACGCGCCGGCGGCGCCGGATAGATTGCCCTGCGCCGCCTCGGATTGCGCCAGCAGCGTATAGGCTTCGACCATCTTTGCGTACTCTTTCGAACCGAGCGCAGAGACGTGCAGGCTAAGCCATTTCGACGCTTCCTTGAACTTGCCCTGTTTCAGCAGGCACTTTCCGGCGCCCAGCGCCGCGGCCAGGCGCGACTTGGCGGACATGTTCAGGAAGTAGAGCTTGGTGTAAACCCGGATCGCGTCGTCGAGGAATCCGCCTTCCATGTTGAACCGGCCAAGGCGGAGATACACTTCGTCGGACAGCGGGTAGTCCGGGTATCCGTCGAGCAGTTCCAGCAGGTCGTTTCTCGCCCCGATATTGTCGCGAAGCTTGTGGCGGATCATGGCGCATTGCAGCAGCGAACGCGGCGCTACGGGGCTTCGCTTGAACCGCCGGGTGATGATCCGGTATTCACGCATCGCGCCGATCAGGTCGCCGGACCACTCCAGCAGCGACGCCCGCGCGAAGTGCCCCACCGGAACTCTCGGATCGTCCGGAACCCTGAGGAAAAACCGTCGCCACGCGGAGACAGCCTCACCCGCCAGCAGGTCGCGCTGCTCGTACATCGTTTCCGCGGAGCGCGCGTCGTGCACGACAATTTCGTCCCAGGTGAATCTCGCCACGAGCCCCACGGACCCGCAGGTAAGTTCGCCGGCGCGCTGGGTCGGGACGTTTCGCAGCCAGACGTTCACCGGAACGTTTCGCGCCAATTCGGAAACCGAGGCCCAACGAACGCCCCTCTGGGCATTGGACGCCAAGGCGTGCAAAACCTGCTCCAGCGGCGCTCCGCTGCTCAGAAGCCCCCAGCGCTTACCCGGACCGGGATGGGCGGTTATCTCCACGTCCGTAACGCCCGATTCTTCGCGCGGCAGGAGCTTTCCGTCCTCGACAATCCGGCGAAGGGCGCTCTCGTCCATGCCCGCCAGAGGCGTGACGTACTTAAGCTCCGGCCAGACCATGGCGTCCTGGCCGCCGTAGTAGTTGCGAACCTTCCGCGTCAACGCGTAAGCGACGAGAAAATCACAGTCAGCCTCCAACTTCAGCGAAGTCTCCATCGACGCAAGCGCCGCCGACGCCACGTATGCCTTTTGTCTCGCCCGGAGGTAATACCCATCGGATATATCCGCCAGCGCCAGGTTGTAGTTGGCGACCGCCCTGATGACGGGCGAAGGACTGGCGGCGATTTCCTTCAACGTCCGGTAAGCCTGTAACTTATTACCCATCCCCATCTTGGAACCAGCGATGCGAAGGCGAAACAGGTCCAGCAGAACCTTGCTGACCGGTTCGCCGCGCCTGGGACGAAGGAGCAGGCTATATTCACCAATCGCCTCGGAGAAGCGTTCCTGTGCGAACAATGTTTCGGCGCGTTTCCAGGACGCCTCTCGGTCCGGTCGAACGGAAATGTCGCCCTTCCCGTTCGAACCCGCTGAGCGTTGGATCGTCGCGCCGGTCGCGTTGGAAGGCGAGGAGTCTCCGCGCGGGCGCAGTACGAGCACAGCCGCCACGAGAAACGCCACGAGAAACGTGTTCAACAACAGAAGCAGTGCGACCCACGACGACGTGCGCTTCGCGGTAATCGGACGCCCCCCGGCTTCCGTTAAAACGGGCGACAACGGTGCGACGTCCGATTCCGACGGTTCACTCTGTACGGAGACATCTTCGTTCTCCTCGTCAATCGCCGTCTCCTGGGAGTCCGGAGTTTTTTCGTCAGCCTGTTCGATTGCCTCCTCGTTCTCCAAGGCGTCATCTTCGTTTGCGTCCACGGCGTCCCGCGGAGTTTCCGCCGCCTCCGGCTCGACACTTTGCGTTTCGGCCTGCCCGGTCGCATCAGGTTTTTTGTCGCCGTCGCCTCCGACGGATTCGCTCTGCGGCTGTTCCGGCTCGTCGGCCGGCTGTTGCCCGGCGACGACTTCGGGGGCGTCCGCGCCTTGCGACGTTTTCAAGCCCTTCTTTTTATGATCGCGGCTCTCCAACTCGGCCTGCTGGGCGGCAAGGATGTCCGCCAACGGGTCGGCCGAAGCGCCGGACCCATCCGCGGGCATCTTCTGCCGGTCCGCCGCGTCTGATTTCGATTTGTTCTCCGCCATTGAGGCACCGTTTGCGCAGCACACGCTCGCTGTTTGCGCAGCGTATTTCGTTGCATCAAGCTGCAACAACCGTGCCACATGCGGGCGGCGAATCTAACCCCTTAGCCTATATGGCGTTACCAAAATGGTATGATTTCGGAACTCCCCTTCATCCCACAAAAACACCGTGTGAACGTCAGGTTTTTGTGCAGCGCGCGGATGGTTTTCGGACGTGAGCTAGTTGGAAGATAGTCCCGCTCCGGAAGATGCTGCCGGCGCAGCGGCGGGTAGCGAAGGCTGTTCAGGCCTGCTGCCCGGCGGCTGGATGTCGTAGCGTTTGAGCTTGGCGTGAAGTGTAGCGCGGGTGATTCCCAGCAGCGCCGCCGCGCGCGTTCGCTGCCAGCCGGTCTCTTTCAGCGCTCGAACGATGAACTCGCGCTCCGCCGTCTCCAGCGAGAAGTCCTTCGGATGCGTCGCGTCGTCCCTGCGTTCGTCCGCAGTGCCGGTAACGGACGCCTCCGGATGGATCAGCAGGTCCTCCGCCCGGATCTGCCCTCCTTTGGACATGATTATCGCGCGATCTATCACGTTGCGCAGTTCCCGCACGTTTCCGGGCCAATGATGCGATTGCAATTTCCGAACCGCCGATTCGCTCAGTCCCTCGATCTGCCCGCGTGAAACCACGCTCGACGTTTCCAGGAAATATTCCGCCAGCAGGCCGATATCCTCGCGGCGCGACTCGCTGCGAAGCGGCGGTATCGATATCGGGAAGACAGCCAGGCGATAGTACAGGTCCTGACGGAATTTCCCCGCCTGCACTTCCGCGAACAGGTCCCGATTGCTCGATGCGATGATCGTGGCGTTGCAGGCGATATCGCGGGTGCCCCCGACCTTCCGGAAGCGTTTTTCCTGGAGCACGCGCAGCAATTTCGCCTGCAGGGCGGATGGCATTTCGCTGATCTCGTCCAGGAAGATGCTTCCGGAACCCGCCACTTCGAAAAGTCCGGTTTTATTGGTGTCCGCACCGGTAAATGCGCCCTTGACGTGCCCGAACAGCTCGCTTTCCAGCAGGTTGGCGGTCAGTGTGGCGCAGTTGACAGCCACCATGTCCGCCGGATCGCCGCACCGCCATGCGTGCACCGCACGTGCGGCAAGTTCTTTTCCCGTTCCGGTTTCGCCGAGCAGTAAAATGGGGTTGCACCGGCTTTCCGAGACGATACTGAGCATCTCCAGCGTTCGGACCATTCCCTCGCTGCGACCGACGGCCGGGACGCCGGGAGGACAGTCCTTGCTGAAAAACCGCTGATGATTTTGCGCCGCGCGAGTTTCCTCGATTTCCAGGCCGTCCGCCAATCGTCCGATCGTCACGGCGTCGGCAGGGCCTGAAAGATAATCGTATGCCCCGGCGCGAATAAACTCGACCGCCCCTTCCACCGTAGGTTTATCCGTTACGATTACGATCGGCGTATCGGAAAAATCCGCCCTCAGTTCAGTAAGGAGGTCTATCACGCCCCCGTCGTCGGTTTCGCGGACAACCACGAGCTGCGGCGAATGTTCCGCGATAAGGCGGGCCGTCGCATCGCGGTCTTCGGCGCGGTGCACCGATTTGGCGATGCCTTCCAGGGCGCCGTCCCAGTCGCTGCCCTGTACGGACATCGCCACGACGGACCGAAGAGTGCATCGCGTTACATTCGCCATCGGCGAAAACTCCCGTCTGAAACAGGTTACGGTATTTCCGAAAAATCCCGTCGGACTACTTGCGGCGCGCAGCACAACCACAACAAATGGAAATCAGGGGGTTATGCGCAACGGGCCGAAGGGGCCGAACGTTGCCGTCCTTCCGAAAGGTCTCCTCGAACATCCTTGTCCGAAAATATTCATTGCCCGGATTCCATCCCAAGCTGATAGCGCCGCCCCCCCCGAAAGCCCATTGAAACAAGCGGCGTTTTACTTGCTCAGATCGCACGGCGAGATGCATTTTTCGCCCGTGGTTCCCGCTGGTCACGTCACCGCTGAGCGTTTTGTGCAACTGTCAACCGGACTTGTTATCAGTGTCGAGAGAATGGATTTCAAGAAAAAATCCGACAAATCGATAAAAGGTGCGCATCTCGATTGCAGCACATCACACTTTCCGGCAACTGTTCCGTCCGATTCGTCCGTCGGGGTTCGTCAGCCGGGTTCCTGCTCAATTCGGAACGACGCGAGTATCTTACCCGCCGCGGACCACGGTCTTGCGGAACCGGAATTTTTCTCCACTCGACGGAAAAAAGTTCCCATCACAGCGTCCCTCCCACCAAACGACGAGAATAACAGGCCGGTCGCAACGAGTCTGTAACACCTTATTTCGCAGACTATTACGCCACGAACGAAGCGAATGTCCGCTCAATGGCACGCCCTTTGCACTGTGGGGTTCGCGAGCAAGAGGAACCGACGAATGAGTCAAATACAAGTAACCGCCGCGAGTGCCATTATCCCGCTCTCGCCCGTTACCGCATCGGGCGTCAGGCCCGCTGCGCCCCGTTCGAAGGTTTCGAGCGATCAAAACGATTCTCCCGGCCGCGCGTATGACCGGGTCGCGGAGGACGTTTCCGGATCGAATGAACGCACTCATGCGACGGCGGAAAAATCTGACGCGCCGCAGCGGAAGAGAGCCTCCGGCAGCGACGAGAGCGTCAAAAACAAAAATCCCGGTATCGAGCAGGCTGTCGGGAACCGGCAGGAGACGCCGGGGAAGAAGACAGAGCGATTCGCCAATGTGCTGTCGGTAATTGCGAACCCCCAGGCCGTTCCCGCTGAGAACCTCTCGCCCCAGTTAAAAGCAGGCTCGGGTGCCATCGTGAAATCATCGTCCGGCGTCACGGATACCGAAGGCGCCGTGAAAATCGCATCCGTCCAGGCTGTCGTACCCGCGACGGGCAAGCAGGACAAGCCCGCACAGGTAGTCCAGGCGGGATTGAATATCGGTGAGGCGAGATCGTCCAAGGTCGTGCAGAAGGACCAGGGCGTCCAGGCAGACCTTGCCGCCGGTACGAAAGACACGGCGGTCAAGACGACGGCGCCTGCCGGGACGATCCAGACGGCAGCTACGATCAAAAACCACCTGAACGCTGTAAAGTCGGACGCGAACGCCGAAACAGCCAAGGTCGCGGACGTCCCGTCGGTGGAATCTTCAAACAGTTCAGCCTCGGTGGCAAGGACCCGTCCGGTCGCGGCCGGCGACCGGCAGGAGGTTCGCCCGACGACCCGTTCGAACGCCTTCCCGGAGGCGAAAAGCGAATCGCCAGACGGTGACGGCGCCGCGGTGAAGGCATCGGCAGTTCCGACGGCGATAAAAATGTCCTCGACGCCCCGGACGCAGATCGTTCAGCAGCCTGCCGAAGTCCACGCCGCCGGCCGGACCCAGGTGGCGGCAACGGTCCAGGTCGCCGACGGAGCGGCGCCGACGGTCGGAACCCAAGGCGCGCAGACGGCGCCGCAGGCGGAGACGACTTCGCCGACCGATCAGATCATTCAGCAGATTCAGGCCTCCAATAACCGTCTCGGCGAGCAGATCGTGATTCGTCTGAACCCGCCGGAACTCGGGCAGGTGCGAATTACGCTGCAAATGGAAGGCGACGGCGTTCGCGGCGTGATTCATGCGGACAACGCGCGAACGTTTGAAGAGCTTCAGCGTGAAGCGCCTCTTCTCGTTCAGCGAATGGCTGAGAGCGGCGTGAATCTCCGCCGTGTCGAAGTCAATTTCACCGGGCAGGACGGTTCGAACGGTTCGAACGAAGCCCACGCACAGCTTCACGACGGTAACGGAAACCATCAACGGGACCTTGGCGATCAGGCAGCCGCCGGCGCGGACGATTCCGCCCTTCAAGGCGACCTGGAGGACGAGACGGTCCTCGCGGGCGCTTGGGAATCATCCGACGGGTCCGTAAACGTGTGGATGTAGGAGCAGGCAATGATTACCGCAGTATCACAGAACGCCGACAGTATTCGGACGGATTATCTGAACCTTCTGGTTACGCAGTTGAAGAACCAGAACCCGCTGAAGCCCATGGACAACAACGAGATGGCGCTTCAGTTGGCGGCGCTGTCCCAGCTGGAGCAGATGGAGAACCTGAACGGCAGTTTTCAGCAGGTGCTCGAATCCCAGGAACTGGACCAGGCGACTTCGCTGATCGGAAAGACGGTGGAGTTTTTCAATCCGGGCGCGGTGGAATCAACGCAGGGTCTTGTGCAGGGAGTGGACAAATCCAACGGCAAGGTGCTGTTGGTGATAGGCGAGCAAAGAATCGCTCTCAACGAAATCGTAGGCATCCAGTAGACCTCTGTTCTGAATAAGGACGGCAAAAATGATTAACGCACTGCTATCGGGAGTCACGGGGCTCAAGGCACACCAGGCGATGCTGGACGTCGCCGGTAACAACCTGTCCAACGTGAACACGTCCGGCTTCAAGGCGAGCCGAATCACGTTCGCGTCGCTCCTGAGCGAGACGCTCCAGGAAGCGTCGGCGGCTACGGACAATCTCGGCGGGACCAACCCGCTCCAGATCGGTAACGGCGTCAAAGTAGCCAGCGTCGATCGCGACACGACCCAGGGAAGCCTTATCAACACGGGCAACTCGCTGGACATGGCGATCGAAGGGTCCGGCCAGTTCGTCCTGCACGACGGCGAGAAAGAAGTCTACACCCGCGTCGGGGCGTTCTCGGTCGATTCGAACTACTACCTTGTCGATCCGGGAACGGGATACAGGGTGCAGCGGATCGGAAGCACCGGCGTCAGCGAAGGCTTCCAGGGACTGACCGATACCGGTATCCGGATTCCTTACGACGTCGCCCTGGCGGCAAAGGAAACTTCGCGGGTGACCTACGGCGGCAACCTGAGTGCGGACGAGTCGGACCCGACCAGGCACATCATGACCTCCGGAATCCAGTACACGAAGAACCAGTCGGTCATCAACGACGCCGCACGGGTTGACGAGCTGGACCAGACGACGGGCCTGGACACCGCCGACGTGATCCGGGTTTCCGGATATCTGCGGGACGGCACGAAGATTCAGAGCGGCGGTAACGATTACGTCGAGATCGCCCTGCACAACGGGTCGAACTACAAGACCATCTCGGACATCCTTACCGAGATCAACGCCGTCTACAGGGATCCGAATCCGCCCAACACGCAATGGTCCGAGGCGAAACTCATCAACGGCGAGATCCGCCTGGAAGAGACCGCCGCCGGTTATACCAAGACGGACACCCACCTGACGTACGTGCCGAACGCCGGCGGAACGTTCGAGTTGCCGAGCTTCTTAAAGATACTCAGCGCCGGCGGCGAGACGACCAAGCAGACGAACGTGGAAGTGTTCGACTCGCAGGGCAATGCGCACGTGATCAGCGCTTCGTTCGTCAAGCAGAACGCGAGCAACGAGTGGGACCTCGTGCTGACCACGATCAGCGGCGAAGGGGTCAAGCTGGAGGACCGGCGGATCGAAGGACTCCAGTTCCTCCCGGACGGCAGCTACGGCGGACTGGACGCCGGTATGGGCGACGAAGCGACGTTCCGCCTGTACTTCCCCAACGACCTGTCCAGCCAGAAGACCATCCAGTTCGATTTCGGCGACGTCGGCGAATTCGACGGGTTGACCCAGTTCGGCGGCTCGTCTACGGCGGCTGCCAACTCCCAGGACGGTTACGGCGCAGGGTGGCTTTCGTCCCTGTCGGTCGGACGAGGCGGGGTGGTCACGGGCGTATTTACAAACGGTATCCGTCGTGACATCGCCGCGTTGAAGATCGCCACGTTCCGCAACGCCGCCGGTTTGAAGGACATCGGAAACGGGTACTTCGTCGCCTCGGCCAACAGCGGCGACGCCGTTCCGAACAAGGCCCTTGAAGGCGGAGCGGGCGTGGTACACGGCGGATCGCTGGAGAAATCCAACGTCGAAATCGCCGGCGAGTTCGTCAACCTGATCCAGGCACAGAACGGATTCCAGGCAAACGCCAGAACGATCAGCGTCACCAACGACGTACTCAGGGAACTCAGCCGGCTGATCCGGTAACGGAACCTGCGAATGATACACACCTGGCGAATAATCGCTGACAACCTGACCGGCGGACTTGCCGGACTCAATCCAATTCAGCGATTCGGCGAGGCTCGGAAGTTGTCGTCCGGGCCATGGTCGTCTCCCTGGGCCTGGGTCGGTTTGGGGGTCGCTGTTCTCGCCATAGCGGGAATCGGCGTCCTCCTGGCGCGTTACCGCACCACGAGTCGGACAAAAAAATCCTGGAAGGAATTCACCCGCCATTCCGAACGGGTCGGTCTCAGCGAAGCGGAGCGCGGATTCCTCGCGAACCTCGCGCGCCTGAGCGGTCTGAAGCAGCCCCAGACCATTTTTACGATGGAATCGGCGTTCGATCTCGCCGTGAGAAACGGTCAACTGGAAATACTGAACGATAACATGCAGAAACGCGCCCGGGCGACGCTGAGTGTCCTGAGGGAGAAGCTGGGTTTCGTCACCAGGAGCGAGAAAACGCCCCCGATCACCACGCAGCAGATCACCGCGGGCGTCAAGCTCGAGGCGACGATGCGCGGCGGCGATTTTAACGCTTTCGAAGTCCTCGTCACCGCAAACAGCCCCCAGGCGATGACGGTTCGCCCGCTGACTCCCGTCGAATGTCAAAGCGGGGACAAGTTCCGGCTGCGATACTCGAACATGGGAGCGGTGTGGGAATTCGAGACGGCCGTCATCGGTCGATCCGACGATGTGGTCACTCTCGAACACACGGATAAAATCCGTTTTATCAATCGCCGCCGTTTCCCCCGCGTACCGACGGCGAGGCAGGCGTTCGTATCCAACTTTGCTTTCATGCGTGAAGAAGACGCGCCTCCACCGCTGCATTTCACACCCGCCGAGCTGGTGGAAATCGCCGGTCCGGGGCTGAAATTCCAGACGGGCCTGGAGGCGTCACGCGGAGATAGGGTGCTGGTGGTTATCAGGTTCCCAGGCAAGCGGACACTCCAGGCGATCGGGGTCGTTCGGCGCGTCCTGCGGCGGGACAAGGCCGCCGGGGGGCGGTCCATTGCCGTCGAGCTTATCAGCCTGGAGACCAATGACGTAGCGGAACTGGCGCGAGAGACGAATATTACCGCCCAGCAGAACGCCAACGCGAAATCGAGAGCCGACCGGCCTGCCCCGGCGGTCGTCAAGGTATAGGAAGCGCCAAGATGAATAACCAGGTGCAAACCGTCGGATCGAGTCTTGCGGCCCTGAAGGACCAGTACGTCACGATCACCAACAACCTCGCCAACATAAGCACAACCGGATACAAGCGACGGAGAGTTTCCTTCCAGGAACGCCTGCTCAACGCACTCGGCGGAGGGACGGGCGGTGGAACCAGCAGTATCGCCGGCGACGTTTCCATCGACTTCCGGCAGGGAACGATGGACAGCACGGGGCGCCCGCTCGATTTGGCGCTGGACGGCAAGGGATTCTTCGTTCTGGAAACGCCGGCAGGTCTGCGATACACGCGCAACGGCGCGTTTCGCGCCAACAGGCAGGGGCAACTCGTCGATGGCGTCGGACGAATCGTCGCCGGAGAAAGCGGACCCATCGTTGTTCCAGGCACTTCCGGAACCGAAGACGTCAAGGTCGCCACCGACGGGGCGGTATCGGTAAACGGGCAGTCTCTGGGGAAATTCAAGCTGGTCGTTTTCGATAAACCCGAAAAGCTCATTCCCGACGGAGAGAGCGCGTTTTCCGCGCCTTCGACGCTCGAAGGGCGTGCGGCGGAGGACACCGTCGTCCGCCAGGGCTACAGGGAAATGTCAAACGTCAACTCGATGGAAGAACTGGTGAACCTGATTTCGGTAACCAGGTTATACGAAGCCAATCTCAAGAGCATCACCACGCAGGATGAAAAATTGAAGAATCTCCTGCAAGTAGCGATGTCCTGAAAGACAAGGAGCTATTCATGTTAAGGGCGTTCTCAACGGCGGCGACGGGCATGACCGCTCAGCAATTGACGGTCGACACGATCGCGCACAACCTGGCGAACCTGAATACGGCAGGGTTCAAGCGAAGCATGATTGACTTCCAGGACCTGATGTACGTAAAGATGGCGGAACCCGGCCAGGAGGTCGCCGCGGGAGTAATCTCCCCGACGGGCTTCGAGATCGGCAGCGGCGTTAGGCCGGCATCGACGCTGAAGGTTTTCACCCAGGGCGAGATGGAGAATACCTCGCGCCAGCTGGACCTGGCGATCGAAGGCAGCGGTTTCTTCAAGGTAACTACGCCGGGCGGAAACGTCCGATACACGCGCGACGGTTCGTTCCGCGCCAATGCCGACGGGAACCTGGTGACTTCCAGCGGATACACGCTCGAGCCGGCCATCAGCATCCCCTCCAACTATCGCTCGATATATATCGGCAAGGACGGGACCGTGTCCGTAACGACCGGTTCGGATGGCACGCCGACGGTCGTAGGGACCATCTCGCTGGCCCGCTTTGCGAACCCATCCGGATTAAGCAGCCTCGGTGGAAACCTGTTCGCCGAGACACCCGCAAGCGGAACCGCCACGGACGGAACGCCGGGGCAGGACGGAGTGGGCAGCCTCCAGCAGGGATTCCTCGAAAGGTCGAACGTGCAGATGGTCACGGAACTGGTGAACCTGATTCGCGCCCAGCGGGCGTATGAGATCAACTCACGGGCGATTCGCGCGGGAGATCAGATGCTGACCACCGCCAATCGCCTCATCCAGTAAGGAGCGCGCAGAAATGAACGCCCCGACGTGCAGGATAATCATCGCGGTAATCGCAACGGCCGGCTCGATCGCCTGCGGCGGTCAGGGCCTGCGCCTCTACCTGCCGCGGACCGTCACCATCGAACAGGACCGGATGCGCCTCTCGCACCTGGGCGTCTTGCAGGGCGACGACCCGCAGCTCCTCGCAAAGGCCGCCGCCATCACGATGGGGCGTAGCCCGTTCCCGCGCGAAACCATGGTCATCACGCGCACGACCGTGCTGTCGCGCCTCGCCGCCTCCGGCATCGGGGCGGATGCGGTCTCCATAAGCGGAGCGGAGGAAATAGCCGTCCACCGCAGCGGGAAGACGGTATCGGCAGCGGAGATTATCGGCGCCGCCAGGGAGTACCTCCGCAGGAACCACCCAAGATCGGACGAAAGCACGTGGCAACTTTGCGGTAAGAGCGAGGATCTGCTGATCGCGGCTGCGGAGAACGTAAAGCTCTCGGTCCTTCCGGGGCCGAAGGCGCCCAGCGGTATCGTCAAGGTGCTGGTGCTCGCCAGCGCCGGGAAACGCAAACTCGGACAGAAGGAACTCGCATTCAAGCTGATCCACCCGGCCAAACGCGCCGTGGCGTTGAAGAACATTCCCGCCGGCGGGAAGATCACCGACGAGAACACTCGCGTGGAAACGGTCATGGTGGATCGACCTGTCCGCAAATTGTGGGTGTCGCCTTTCGGAAAGATAACGACCGGACCCATTTCGCACGGGGCGGTGGTCCGGCAAGCCCTGCTCAAGGCGCCCAGGTCCGCTTCCGTGGTGAAGCGCAACCAGGCGGTGCTCATGAAAATACGTGGCGTACGCTTCACCGTTACGGGCCTGGGGCAGGCTTTGCAGGACGGGCGGGTCGGCGATTACATCAAGGTGCGAAACATGGACTCCAAACGGATCGTAATGGCCCGCGTGTCCGCGGATGGAACGGTCAGGCCGATCTTCAACGAGGTGACGAAATGAATCGACGTTTGTGCTCACTTGCGACGGTGGCGTTGGTGATCGGCCTGTTGTGCGGGCTTCTGCCGGCGGGGTCCATCTGGGACAAAGGCCATGCGCGAACGCAGTCCATTCTCACGGACGACATAGCGAGGCACGTGGGCGACACGCTCACGATCACGATAAACGAGAAGAGCGAGATCGCCAACGAGACCAGCCGAAAGATGGACAAGACCGGCTCGCGCGAAATGAAGGTCGACGGAACGGTGGACCTGCGAGACCTGATCCCGGCGCTTCGCGGGAAAATTTTCGAGCTTCCGGACGTCAATGCAAGTTCGTCGGCCAAGTCGAACTTCGACGGATCGGCGGACTACGACAGCAGCAGGAAGGTCGTAGACCAGGTGTCCGTAACCGTGGAAGACGTGCTTCCCAACGGGAACCTGCTGATCCTCGGAAAGCGCACGCGGGAGATCGCCGGCGACACGCAGATCGTACAGATCAGCGGGATTGTCCGACCGAGCGACATCGCGTTCGACAACTCGGTCAAGAGCGAGAAGGTCGCCCAGTTCCACATAATCTACAAGCGTAAGGGGCAGGAGAAGATGTTCTTCAACCCCGGCTGGCTTGGACGAATCCTGAACTTCCTCAACCCGTTCTGATCCTGAAACGTTTTTCGGAATAAAACCGGAGACAATACGATGCGACGTCGGATTTTAATTTCATTGGCGATTTCGACCCTCCTTGCGGGTGTCGCCCGTTCGGAGCGGATCAAGGACATCGTTGACATCCAGGGCGTTCGCGGAAACCCGCTTTGGGGTTACGGACTGGTGATCGGA